>JBAQEN010000490.1:0-1639 GCA_049286765.1 Methylococcaceae bacterium | reverse complement strand
TTTCCAGTGATTCCCAGCATCTGTCCGATACCGGTCGCGACTGGTCCTATGGGGTGGGTTTCAGAGTAGGTGGCCAGGCCGAGTTATTGCCGGGCTTACGCTTGGGAGCTGCTTATAAAAGTCGTATTTATATGACTGAATTCGATAAGTACGCCGGACTGTTTGCTGATCATGGCGGCTTCGATATCCCTGACAGCTTTAATATCGGGCTATCCTGGGCCATCAACGATGCGGTGACGACGGCCTTTGATGTCGAACATATCCGTTACAGCGAAATCCAGTCGGTCGGTAATCCGCTTCAGCCGCTTTTGCCAGGAATTCCGTTAGGGGCTGATAATGGTTCGGGGTTCGGCTGGAACGACATGACTATCTATAAACTGGGCGTGCAATGGCAACAAAGTGAAAAATGGACCCTTAGAGCCGGCTTGAGTTATGGTAAACAACCGATTGAAAGCTCACAGGTGTTGTTCAATATTCTGGCTCCCGGCGTTCAGGAATGGCATTTAACCACCGGTTTTAGCCATGCTTTAACTGACCGGGACGAGCTCAGCTTTGCCTTCATGTATTCGCCTCCCAAGACTGTAACCGGGGAAAATCCCTTGAGTCCGGGGCAGACTGTTGAGCTGGAAATGTATCAATTGTCCGGACAATTCGCCTGGACGCGGCATTTCTGATTCAATAGATGGCTATTTATAAGAAATCATAACGATGACTTACTTGACAGTGCTATCAGCATTAGCCGGCGGTGCATTGATTGGCCTTGCGGGGCATTTCAGTGGATCTTTGATTTTGTCCGCAGAAAGGCCTTTTTGTCCATCGTTTGTATCACCCAAAAAACCAGCATTAAGGACTTATCAATGCGGCGGGCAGAGAAGTGCTACCCATTTTACTTGGGTAATGCAAATAATCAATTCCTTTTCCAATTCAATTCAAAAATAAAAGTTCCTGTAACAATCTAAAAAAAAGATATTGTTATCTAATAATATCGTTTTTGAACAGTAGTATTTTAATTTAATCTTTATAGCAACGGCAGCGGAATAGGCTAGTCAGCGAAATTAAATTAGCCATTGACTTTATACCAGGAGAGCATGATGAGTCGAGTTTATAATTTTGGTCCCGGCCCGGCAACGGTGCCGGAATCGGTTTTGAATAAAGCACAGGAAGAATTACCGGAATGGCATTCCAGCGGCATGTCGGTGATAGAAATGAGTCATCGAGGCAAGGATTTTGCCGGTATCGCCGAACAAGCTGAAGCTATTCTACGAGAGCTGCTGGTGATCCCGCCGACATATCGAGTGCTGTTCTTGCAGGGCGGCGCTACCGGACAGTTTGCGGCAGTGCCTTTGAATCTGCTGGGCGATAAAGCCAAATCCGCCTATTTAAGTACCGGCCTGTGGTCCGAAAAAGCTATCGCTGAAGCAAAGCGCTATGGCGAAGTTCATATCGTGGCAAGTTCAAAAGAACAGGGTTATACCACTATCCCTTCTAGGTCAGACTGGCACATTGATCCCGATGTGGCTTATTTGCATTACACGGCAAACGAAACGATTGGCGGGGTTGAATTTCAAAGCGTGCCCGAGGTGGAAAACCTGACGCTCGTTGCCGATATGTCATCCAATATTCTATCCCGCCCAGTGGA
>JBAQEN010000489.1:0-1818 GCA_049286765.1 Methylococcaceae bacterium | reverse complement strand
GAAAGCACACCTGTTACCGGTACCGGACGAAATGGATGAATTACCAGACGACGAAGAAGGCGATGGCGAAGAGCAGGATGATGAAAATGTAGGCTTACAGGTCATGCCAACCTATATCTACAAGCAGGCTCAATCATCAGTCAAACTAATGCGTCAGATATTCGATGGCAAAAAAGTATTTGCCAATCCTAAAGACCATGAGGTTTTATCCAGACTCATTCGGTACGTGGGATCTCGTGACGCGTTAATATTAGATTCTTTCGCCGGATCAGGCACAACGGCGCACGCCGTTTTGGAAGCCAACAAACTTGATAACGGCAATCGACGCTTTATTCTGATTGAAACAATGGATTATGCCGAAACAATTACGGCCGAACGTGTTCGGCGGGTGATGAACGGCTACGGCAAAGGCAAAAAAGCGGTTTATGGGTTAGGAGGTAGTTTCGATTATTTCACGGTTGGTGAGCCGATTTTTAACGAAGAAGACACGTTAAACGAATTGGTTGGCTTGGACGCGATTCGGAATTATGTGGCATACAGCGAAGGCATTCCTTCAGAGCATCGCACCGATCCAAGCAATCCACATAGTCCCCACTTATTGGGGCGTAACGCAGAATCTGCATGGATTTTCTATTACGAACCCGACAACGTGACATGTTTGGATCTGGACTTTCTTTCAACTTTGAAACTTGGCGCCAAACCAGGAACAACAATCATCTATGCCGATAAATGCTTACTTTCCAAGGAGTTCATGGCTAACCACGGGATTTTTTTCAAAAAGATACCTCGCGATATCACGCGTTTTTGAGGAATTGAGACAATGGAATTGAAAGATTATCAACAACGCGTAGTCGCCAATCTTGAAGACTACTTGGCCGCGCTTACCGGGTTGCCGCACCTAGCCAAAGCATTCAAGGCCTATTGGGACGAAAAAGGGGTGACCGGTATGGACGCTTACAAGAATAACGTTCCCGGCGTTCCTCATGTATGCGCCAAAGTCCCTACCGCCGGCGGTAAAACATTCATTGCTGTTAATGCCCTGAAAACTATTTTCGACGCTTTCACCCCGCACGATCCGGATAGAAGTAAATTGGTGATATGGCTGGTTCCGTCCTTAACGATTTTGGAGCAAACAGTTCGGAATTTGGCTGACCCGGACCACCCATATAGACAGCGATTGAATCAGCTTTTCCGTAACAGAGTGGCTGTTTACGAAAAACGCGACTTGCTGATAGGTGCTGGATTCTCGGCGGACGCCGTAAGTGAACAACTTTCTATCGTGGTGATGAGTTTTGATAGCTTACGAGCGAAGAATAAGGAAGATCGAAAAATCTACCAGGATAACGGCTATCTGGCCTCTTTCCTGACCAGTGATGCCAATGAATCCGAATCATTATTGCCTGAATATGATCCGTCTGCGCTCATCAATGTGATTCGCCGTTTGAAACCAGTTGTGATTGTCGATGAAAGCCATAATGCTGAAACTGCGTTATCGGTGGAAATGCTAGTCAACCTGAACCCACATTTCATTTTCGACCTGACTGCTACCCCAAGAAACAATAGCAACATCATCAGCTATGTGGATGCGATGGCGCTCAAAAAACAGCACATGGTTAAGTTACCGGTGATTGTCGCCAATCGTTCAAGCAGGGGAGAAGCGATCGAAAGTGCTTTAATTTTAAGAAGGCAACTTGAAGAGATTGCCATTCAGGAAGAAGCCAAGGGCGGGAAGTATATTCGTCCTATCGTTTTGTTCCAGGCACAGCCGCGCACCGGCGAAGACAATACGACTTACGAGAAGACCAAGAAGAAATTGAT
>JBAQEN010000488.1:0-12994 GCA_049286765.1 Methylococcaceae bacterium | reverse complement strand
AGGTATTAGCGTGGAGCTAAGCGGCGCACAAATCCTGGTTCAGAGTCTAATAGACGAAGGGGTGGAATATATTTTTGGCTATCCTGGAGGAGCGGTATTGCATTTATACGATGCTCTCTTTCAGCAGGATGAAATCAAACACATTCTGGTCCGGCATGAACAAGGGGCAACCCATGCAGCAGATGGTTATGCCCGAGCCACCGGCAAGCCCGGTGTGGTTTTGGTGACCTCAGGTCCGGGCGCCACCAATGCAGTAACCGGCATTGCGACGGCTTATTTGGATTCAATTCCGTTGGTTGTCATTTCCGGCCAGGTATCATTGCCGGTAATTGGCAGCGATGCTTTTCAGGAGGTCGATATGATTGGTATTACCCGCCCCTGTGTAAAGCATAATTATTTGGTCAAAGACGTGACCAAACTGGCTGAAACCATTAAAAAGGCCTTTTATGTTGCAACGACGGGACGTCCTGGTCCGGTGGTTGTTGATATTCCCAAAGACATAACGGCTCCAAACATCAAAGTACCGTATAAATACCCTAAAAAGGTCTCTATTCGCTCTTATAATCCGGTGGTTACCGGACACAAAGGGCAGATAAAAAAGGCTGTTGATTTATTGCTAAGCGCACAAAAGCCAATCATTTATTCGGGTGGCGGTGTGATTTTAGGTGAAGCCAGTGGAGAATTGACTGAATTAACTCATTTACTGGGCTATCCAATTACTAATACGTTGATGGGCTTGGGGGCTTATCCTGCAACTGACAAACAATTCATCGGTATGCTGGGTATGCATGGCACTTATGAGGCCAATATGGCGATGCACGAGAGCGATGTGATTTTTGCTATCGGCGCTCGTTTTGATGATCGTGTTACCGGTAAACTGGATTTGTTTTGCCCCTTTGCCAAAATCATTCATATTGATGTTGACCCTGCGTCTATTTCTAAAACCGTTAGAGTCGATATTCCTATAGTCGGAGAAGTTAAACCGGTATTGGAGCAGATGCTTGAGTTAATCAAGGAAAGCCACAAAAAGCCGCATAAAAAAGCGTTGGAACCCTGGTGGAATCAAATCGAACAATGGCGTGCGGTCAACTGTCTGGAATTTGACCGTGAAAGCCGTTTGATTAAACCGCAATATGTTATTGAGCAATTGTACGAAGTCACTAAAGGCGACGCCTATATTACTTCGGATGTAGGCCAGCATCAGATGTGGGCAGCGCAATATTATCATTTTGACAAGCCGCGTCGCTGGATTAACTCAGGTGGTTTGGGAACTATGGGCTTTGGCTTACCGGCCGCCATCGGCGTTAAATTAGCATTTCCTGATGCTGATGTGGCTTGCGTTACCGGGGAAGCCAGTATCCAGATGTGTATCCAGGAATTATCGACCGCCCTTCAGTATAAGACGCCGGTTAAAATCATTAACTTGAATAACCGTTATATGGGCATGGTCCGGCAATGGCAGGAATTTTCATACGAAAGCCGTTATTCACATTCCTACATGGACACTATCCCGGAATTTGTCAAATTGGCAGAAGCTTATGGTCATGTTGGTATGCGCATTGATAAACCGGAAGAAGTCAGGCCCGCTCTCGAAGAGGCCTTTGCCATGAAAGACCGTACCGTATTTTTAGACATTATTACCGATCGAACTGAAAATGTTTACCCAATGATCGAAGCGGGTAAGGGTCATCATGATATGAAATTAAGAGTGGCGCTAGGCACATCAACAGACAGGGAATTGGCGTAATGCGACATATTATTTCTATTTTGATGGAAAATGAATCCGGCGCTTTATCACGGGTTGCTGGTTTGTTTTCGGCGCGCGGCTATAATATTGAATCATTAACCGTAGCGCCGACTGAAGACCCCAGTTTGTCCAGAATGACATTGGTCACGCGAGGCAATGAAGACATCATTGAGCAAATCACCAAGCAGTTGAATAAATTGATTGATGTCGTTAAATTGATTGATTTAGCCGATTCTGTTCATATTGAACGTGAATTAATGATGATTAAAATCAAAACCAGCGAACATATGCGAGATGAAATCAGAAGCATGACGGATATATTTCGTGGAAAAATTATTGATGTTACGCCTACCACCTACATTGTTGAAATGACGGGACCTTCAGAAAAACTCGATGCTTTTATTGCCGCTGTAGACCCGGACTCTATCATTGAAGTGGTTCGCTCAGGACCGACGGGCATATCCAGAGGCGAGAAAGGCTTGTATTTATAGCTTAAGGCTCAAGGTGAAAGACTCAAGGTCAAAAGAACAGCCTCCTTATACCTTTCGTCTATTTTATACTCATCGCACATCAAAATTCTGCACCTTCGTCCCCTCTCCTGCTGGAGAGGGCAAGGGAGAGGAGATTTAAAAATCGGATTTTGATGTACAAACACTACATTTATTTTACATCTAGAAAACAGGAAAACACATGCAAGTTTATTACGACAAAGATGCCGATATATCTATCATCAAAGCAAAAAAAGTAGCTATCATTGGTTACGGTTCACAAGGTCATGCCCATGCTAACAACTTGAAAGACTCTGGCGTTGACGTTGTAGTTGGTTTGCGTGCGGGTTCTGCTTCGGTTGCTAAAGCACAAGCCTGTGGCTTGACTGTTAAAGACGTACCTGAAGCCGTTGCCGGTGCAGATATCGTCATGATTCTGACGCCTGATGAATTTCAATCTCAACTGTATAAAAACGAGATTGAACCCAACATCAAACAAGGTGCTGCACTGGCATTCGCCCATGGTTTTTCCATTCTCTACAACCAGGTTGTACCCCGTGCAGACTTGGATGTTATCATGATTGCGCCAAAAGCACCGGGACATACCGTACGCTCTGAATTTGTGCGTGGCGGCGGGGTTCCTGACCTGATCGCTATTCATAAAGATGTTTCCGGTAAGGCCAGATCCATCTGTTTGTCTTATGCCTCTGCTATTGGCGGCGGCCGCTCAGGCATCATCGAAACCACCTTTCGCGACGAAGCGGAAACCGATTTATTCGGTGAACAAGCGGTATTGTGTGGCGGTGCGGTTGAACTCATTAAAGCCGGTTTTGAAACACTGGTTGAGGCCGGTTATGAACCCGAAATGGCTTATTTTGAATGTTTGCACGAGTTAAAACTGATTGTCGACCTGATGTACGAAGGCGGCATTGCTAATATGAATTACTCCATCTCCAATAATGCCGAGTACGGTGAATATGTCACCGGCCCACGCGTCATTAACGAAGAAAGCCGCTGGGCAATGCGTGAAGCTTTAAAAAATATCCAAAATGGCGAATATGCGAAAAAGTTCATCATGGAAGGAATAACTAATTATCCTGAAATGACTGCCAGACGGCGTTTGAATGCTGAACATCCAATCGAAGTTGTTGGGGCAAAACTTCGCAGCATGATGCCATGGATAAAAGCCAATCAAATAGTCGATAAAACTAAAAACTAAATTTAGTTTTCCGGAAACTAAAAAAGACGCTCTTCGACTAGTGCAGCACCTTGTTGTATTGACGATTATACTATCATAATGTTTATCAATATATTGCATATATATCAATAACTAACGAAGATAGGTGTTACGCTAGTGGTTAGCCATTCTTTTAATGACGGGTAAAATTTTTTCAATTTTACCCGCGTTTCTTCATTCGCAAATCGCCATTCTAAAGGCTGAACGATGGATGGCATTTTTTTGCCATCATGCGATTTCCTTTTTAATGTTTCATAGTCTGGAATGCGCCGATTTGATGCGTCCAGCCCACAACCATACCCTCCCCAAGTTGTCGCATAGGTAACTCGAGTTGGGCCTTGGGGTAACCGCAAGGGCTCATCTTAAACATGTCAAGTCAACTCAATCATCTCAACTGAACCATCTTCTTGAACTTCGGCCATATGTCCTTTGGGTTCATCGATAAACTGCACGGCAATTAATACAGATAATGCCACCGCAGCTATGATTATAAAGAACACCTCAGGTGAAACAAACGATAAAATTGTTAAAAATAACACCCCGCCGACATTACCGTAAGCGCCAACCATACCGGCAATCTGACCGGTCATGCGGCGTTTAATTAACGGAACTATGGCATATACAGCGCCACAACCGCCTGAGACAAAGCAAGAGCAAGACATGGTGAGCAATACTGCCAGGGTAATTGACCACTGAGGATTGATTTGCGACATGCCGAAATAACCAGCTGTTAGGCCTAATACAAAAATGCTTAATGAGAGTTTGCGTCCGAATTTATCACTAATCCAACCTCCGATGGGTCTGGCAACCAGGTTAATAAAGGCAAAACTGCCGCCTAGTAATCCTGCTTGAACCATCGTTACGCCTTGCGATTCATGGAATGTATCAAAGAAAAACATCGGCAACATGGAAACTACCGCTAATTCTGAGCCAAAGGTAATGAAGTAGGCTAAATCCAGAATGGCAACCTGTTTGAATTTGTAACGATGGATTTCTTCTATCGGATGTTGCAGGTGCTCCTCGTTAACATGGATGATTTTATAGATGTTATAAATAAATAAAACCCAGATACTGATGTAAATGCCGATAGCAACAGGCACGGATAACAGGTTAGTGCCGCTCGATGACGATAATTTCCATGTTAACAAGCTTAAGGTGGCATACAAGGGGATATTCATCAGAACATAGAAGAACAAGTCCCAGATACTGGTTACTTCCATCGCCCCGGATTTTTTAGGCTTAAAGTAGGTTGAACCTTTGGGTGTGTCAGACACGCTGAAGAAATAGATGATTGAATAAACCAGCGCAATAACGCCTGTCGAAGCAATCGCATAGCGCCAGCCTTCCTCGCCGCCAAAAATCAGGGCAAGAGCCGGTAAAGCCCCAGCGGCCGCCGCTGATCCAAAATTACCCCAGCCGCCATAAATGCCTTCGGCAATACCTACTTGTTTGGCAGGAAACCATTCCCCGACCATGCGTATCCCTATCACGAAACCGGCGCCTATAAAGCCTAACAGGAAACGGGCCAGGGCGAGTTGTTCAAAACTGGTCGCAAAAGCAAACATAAAACAGGGAAAGCTGCCCGCTGCCAACAACGATGAATAAGTGCGTTTAGGACCGAATTTATCCACTAAAATGCCAATGATAATTCGCGCTGGAATAGTCAGTGCAACATTTAAAATCAGGATGATTTTGATTTGTGATTTATCCATGCCCAATGTTTGTGCAACCGCCATCATTAATGGGGCATGGTTAAACCACACAACAAAACTGATGAAAAAAGCCATCCATGTCATATGAAGGATTTTGATTTTTCCTGAGAAGGATAGTAGGTTTAGTTTTTGAGTTGTCATGTGTGAATTACCGTTATCAGAGTTATAACCAATAATCAAAGCAGGTTACATGCCATGTATAGACAATGTATCTAATAATGCACTGTAAGAGTGCGTAACACGATAGGGATGAAATTATTTGGCAATGAAATTCGGGCATATTTAACTTTAAGCACCAATTTAGCCCATAAATTGTTTATAGTGCATGGCATCGGTGCATGGCGTTGACTAGGCAATCAGCATATTAGCGGTTATCATATTAACTACGCTCTTCAAAACTTTCCAGAGAGTTACTGACCTGATTGGCGTAATCATCATCGGATTATCTTTTTCTTCTATCCTTATAGTTGCGTGGATGGGAGGAGTATCATCTGCCGGCATAAACGATATTAGCGGAGATTAATTTATGGGTATTTCATTAAGTAAAGGCGGCAACGTCAGTTTGTCCAAAACCGATCCAAATCTTAAAAATATAATCGTGGGTTTGGGTTGGGATGCAAGACCCACTGAAGGCGCAGATTTTGATCTGGATGCCAGCGCTTTTATGGTCAAAGCAGATGGCAATGTCCGGTCTGACAGTGATTTTATTTTCTATAACCAGACTAAATCGTCCTGTGGTTCGGTCGAGCATACCGGTGATAATCGTACCGGCGCAGGTGATGGCGACGACGAAGCTGTTATTGTTCTGCTCGACAAAGTGCCTGTGGATATTCAACGGGTTGTGTTTTGTGTCACCATACACGACGCTGACATGCGCAAACAGAATTTCGGTCAGGTAAACCACGCTTATGTCAGGGTCGTTAACAAAGACTCCAACAACGAAGTCGCCCGGTACGATTTGAGCGAAGATGCATCTATTGAGACGGCAATGGTCTTCGGAGAAATTTACCGGCACAGCGGCGAATGGAAATTTAAAGCCGTAGGGCAAGGATACGCAGGCGGCTTAGCTGCTTTAGCGAGGCAATACGGTATTAACATTTAATCAACAAATATACAAAAACTTAATAATAACAGGAGACAGTCATGGCAATATCACTTAGCAAAGGCGGTAACGTAAACTTAAGTAAAGAAGCCCCGGGATTGAATAAAATCGTCGTGGGTTTGGGCTGGGATGCACGCGCCACAGATGGGGCGGCATTCGATTTGGATGCCAGTGCATTTTTAGTCAAGCTGGATGGCAAAGTCCGATCTGATAACGATTTTTGCTTTTACAATAACAAAGTCGTTGCCGATGGTGCGGTTCAACACGCTGGCGACAATTTGACTGGTGCAGGCGAAGGCGACGACGAAACCGTCAAGGTTGAATTATCCAAGATACCCGCAGACTTGGATAAAGTTGTTTTTACCGTGACCATTCATGAAGCCGAAACGCGTAAACAGAATTTTGGTCAGGTAAATCATGCTTATATCCGCGTTGTTAATGAAGAAGGTGGTCAGGAAATCGCCCGTTACGATCTGAGCGAAGATGCTTCCATCGAGACGGCAATGATCTTCGGAGAAATTTACCGCGTCGGCGCAGACTGGAAATTCAAAGCCGTTGGGCAAGGTTTTGCGGGCGGTCTTGGACCTTTGGCCGCTTCTTTCGGTGTTAGTGTTTAAGCTAGTAACGTTATAATTTTTTCAGGACCTCAAGTTTTAACCGGCATTTTGGCAACAGCTCATTACGGCTGGACTACCCGATAAATTTGCGGAGAATTGAGTTTCTTCGTCTTAATTGCGATAAATCGAACCGGAGACGCGTAAGAATCAGGAGAATTCCGGGGGATTTTGTAACTCTTCGGCAAATAATTATATTACTTAAATTCAGGAGGATTATTATTCATGGCTATAAATTTACAAAAAGGGCAGAAAATCTCGTTATCCAAGGAATCCGGCGGAGCGTTGAGCAAGGTCATCATGGGCTTGGGTTGGGACGCTAAAAAAAGCGGTGGTGGACTATTGAAAGGCATGTTCGGCGGCGGCAGTAGCAGCGCTATTGATTTGGATGCGTCCTGTGTATTATTCGACGATCAAAACAAAGTGGTTGACACTGTCTATTTTGGACAATTAAAGAGCCGCGATGGCAGTATTGTCCATACAGGCGATAATCGCACTGGTGATGGTGATGGTGATGATGAACAAATCATCGTTGATCTGGATAAAATTCCCCAGGCCGTTAAGTCATTGGTGTTTACTGTGAGTTCCTATACCGGCCAAACGTTTGATACTGTTGAAAATGCCTATTGCCGCATTGTTGATAACAGCAATAAAAATGAAATTGCCCGTTATACCCTCAGTGCTCAAGGTTCGCATACTGCACAAATCATGGCTAAACTGTATCGCCATGGCGGCGAATGGAAGATGCACGCAATTGGTGAAAATGGCACGGGTCGAACCATTGATAACTTGCTGCCGCAAATTATTGTTCATTTGTAATGAGGATTTGGTTTAACAAAACATTTTCGACCATCGGTGCAGTATTTAGGAATCTTCGACAGTCAGTTCCGGCTGGCGAAATCACTTTGATCTGCACACATACGCACACCACCGCAGCGGCTTTTCTGGCCGCTGACGAACATTTCCTTGAACCAGCCGAATTAACCGGGCAAGCCTATCTGGAATGGTGTGTTGATTTTTGTCATCAGCATAACATTCAGTTATTTTGGCCGGGCAAGGAAGCACCTCTTATTAGCCAGCATCATGTGTTGTTTCAAGCGATTGGTACGCAAGTAATGTCGGTTGCGGAACATGACATACTGACTTTGTTGCATGACAAAGCGGATTTTTACTCAGACTTGAGTCCGGATGTAGCAAAGACCATGGATTTTATTGCAGTTAATGACCGTGATGGCTTTGATAGCGCAATTGCGGAATTATCGGCAAAACATGAAAGGCTGTGTGTTAAGCCCGCGGTTTCGGTTTACGGCCTGGGTTTTCGGATTTTAGATACGCAACGCGACAGCATTACTCAACTACTCAAAGGTGTCGAATACCAGATTCCAATCCAAGAGTTGCGGCAAGGCATGAACAATACCCCGCAATTCAATACGCTGTTGGTTATGGAACACTTGGGTGGACATGAATGGAGCGTTGATTGTGCTGGCCGTTACGGTGAATTACTGTGCGCGGTGCAACGGAAAAAATCGCAATTGGCAGGGCACGGGCAAACCATTGGCAACAATGACGAGATCGATGGCATGGTGATCCGATTAACCGGGCACTATAAACTTAACGGTTTATTCAATATCCAGTTTAAAGAAGGTGTGCAGGGACCGCGATTATTGGAAATCAATCCCCGTCCTTCCGGTGGTTTTGGTATGGCGTGTTTATCCGGTGCTAATTTGGCGCATATCGCATTGCAGGGTATCAAAGGTGAAACAGTCCAGCAACCTGTCATTCGTTATGGGCTTAAGGTGACTGAGATTAATATGCCGGTGGTTCTGCAAGAATTGTAATAGGCTATCGTTGATTCTTATAAAAAAGATCTGTGAGCAGATGCTTTTCTAATTCATAGTGCGATTAGTAATAGCCAGTTTTAACTCATGTCATTCAATAAAATAAATACATTCGTTTATACCTACATCAGATTCATCGAAATGGTCGGTGTGCTGATGCGTATTTTCAGCTTTTCACTGGTCAGTTGGATGGGTCCGGAAAGTCCCTTTATGTTTGTATGGGCTTTTAACACGACAGACGCGGTGATACTTTCCTGGTGCTCTATTCTTAAAAAAGATAACGCTTATACCTTGCTGAACGTCTTTTGGGTTATGGTTGGCATCGTTGGAATGCTTAGAGCCATGAGTTTTTCATTTATTGATTTTAAAACTGCCATGTTGAATTTCCTGGTTCAGTTCGCCACATTTTTCAGTTAACAACACGAAAGGGTGTGCAAACTGTTCTATCGTTTGCTCACTCAGTTAGTCCTCTCACAGTACAAACCATGCAAAAAACAGTAACAATCAAATTAGACACCGGAACGCTTCAGCTCGATGTAGAGCCCGGACATATTCCGCTCAAGCGTTTGCTGGGTTTTGCTGCACGGGTAAGCAGTAAACGTAAATTTCTGCTGGTGAGCAAGGTATTGGGCAAACATTATCCGGTTTCACCAAAGATCATGAGCTGGTCTTATCGCGCATTGGCGAGAGCTGTGCTAAAAAAAGGAGCAGGGGACGGTTTATTGTGGATTGGTATGGCGGAAACTGCAACCGGTTTGGGTTATGGGGTATTTGAAGCGGCTTGTCATGAAGGAATAGAAAACGCCTTATTTATCCAAACTACCCGTTATCATCTGGATGGAATAGAGCGGCTTGAATTTGAAGAAGCACACAGTCATGCTACTGACTTTTTTCTGTATTATCCTGAGTGTTCGGATTTTCGAAAGCAGTTTTTAAATGCAGAAACCCTCGTATTAATCGACGATGAAATCAGTACAGGGAAAACATTTTTACGCCTTATAAAAGCTTATCAGGCGGTTAATCCAAAGCTGCGTAAGGTGTTTATTGTTAGTCTGGTGAATTTTGCTCACCCGGATGATCGTGCCGCTCTGGAATCTCAGTCTGAAGTTGCGGTGGAATGGGTGTGTTTCAGGCAGGGTTTACTACGTTTTGAAGATAGTCAAAATACAGCCATCGATAGCATTACCGTTAATGTGTCGGGTAATGGCGCCTGTAAAAAATATTTATTGGCTTGGCCGGGACGCCTGGGTATGGATGCGCCTGTTAGTTTGGAAATGGATGTGGTGGAACAGTTGATGGGCTTTTTTTCCAATATAGAGACGCAAAATATTGCGTCTCTACCCACAAATAATGAGAATGATATTCGCCCCATTTTGGTATTAGGCACCGGCGAATGCAACGCTCCGGCTTATCTGCTGGGGCGGGAGCTGGAAAGAAATGGTTTTAAGGTAATTGTGCAAAGCACAACCCGTTCGCCGATCCATCAAGGCAACGATATTAGCTTGGTATGCCAATTTGAAGACAACTACGAAGATGGCATACCCAATTTTATTTACAATTTGAACCCTGACGATTACCGGGACATTATTCTGTGTCACGAAACGCCTCTTTGTGTATCACTAATGGACCGCCTGCACGCATGGCAAGCTATTAGTGCACGATTTGAACTTCAACCGCAAAACTCCAACCATGCAAAACTACATTTTTTTAGACCTTGATGACACGCTTTTTCAAACGTTGAGGAAATGTGCTTTGGGCGCTGATGACTCCAGGTTACAGGTAAGGGCTTTTTTACCTGATGGTACACCCAATTCCTACGCTACGCACAAGCAGCAATGGTTATGGCAGTGGCTGGCAAAAGGCTTCAAAATTGTGCCGGTCACAGGGCGAGATGCTCATGCTTTTGAGCGCGTAATGCTGCCTTTCCAAGAAGAAGTAGTTTTGAATCATGGCGCAGTTATTCTGGATAAACAGCGCAATATCGACAGTGTTTGGATGGATGGAATGACGCAAGCCTTGCCCAGGTATCATGAAAAACTGCTAGATGTGTGGGCCGAAGTCGAGGTGTATTGCAAGCGTTATGACGGTTTTAAATCCCGGTTAGTCAATGACTTTGATATAACGTGGTATGGTGTGATCAAGCATGTTGACGGTACTGAAAACACGTTAAAAGCTTTACTGGACAGTATTATTAAGGTTCATCCTTATGTTCTTGACGGCAGTTTATATTGGCATTTGAATGGCAACAATCTGGCGGTATTACCTAAAATAATCAACAAAGAAAGTGCAGTGAGTTATTTGATCGACAGCTACAAACAAAATTTTCCCGAATTACTAACCTTTGGCGCGGGTGACAGTAAATCTGACGCGCCATTTATGGGGTTGTGTGATTACGCTCTAATTCCCAGAAACACACAGCTGTTTAAATCGTTAGCGTTTGCTGAATGAGAGTCTTTTGTAATGAAATAACAGTTTCCAGAACTCTTAATATTTGCTAAATAACATGGAATAATAGTCGGCATCGCATTGCCTACAGGAAAAAGGTACTGAGTGCGAGCACGACTGCATGGACAGATATTTGCTCCTGCAATATCTGCATTCCCCACGTCCATGTGGGTTATGCAGCAGGTAGAGTAATGCAGTAGCAATTGCCGAGGAGCGGAAAGCTGAGCGTAAGACGCCTGCTTTTGGTACCCTCTACGAATCTTAAACCAATCAACGAAATACTATGGCGCAATTCATCTATTCAATGAACCGGGTCGGCAAAATTGTTCCGCCCAAAAAATACATCCTTAAGGACATCTCATTGTCTTTTTTCCCTGGCGCAAAGATCGGCGTACTGGGCTTAAACGGTTCAGGTAAATCGACTCTGCTGAGAATCATGGCGGGCATAGACAAGGAAATTGAAGGCGAAGCCATTCCGCAAAAAGGTATTAATATCGGTTATCTGCCGCAAGAACCGCAACTGGACCCCGCTAAAACCGTGCGCGGCAATGTTGAAGAAGCAGTCGTTGAAATCAAGACGGCTTTGGAACAACTTGATGCGGTTTATGCCGCCTACGCCGATCCGGATGCGGATTTTGATAAATTAGCCGCCGATCAGGCTCGTCTTGAAGACATTGTTAATGCTTGTGATGGTCATAATCTGGATCGCAAACTCGAAGTCGCGGCTGATGCATTACGCTTGCCCGATTGGGATGCCGATGTCACCAAATTATCAGGCGGTGAAAAACGCCGCGTAGCGTTATGCCGGTTGTTATTATCTAACCCCGACATGCTGTTACTGGACGAACCCACCAACCATCTGGATGCAGAATCGGTCGCCTGGCTGGAGCGGTTCCTGCATGATTATCCCGGAACTGTCGTCGCGGTAACACATGACCGTTACTTCCTGGATAATGTGGCCGGCTGGATTCTGGAACTGGACAGAGGTTCCGGCATCCCTTGGGAAGGAAACTATTCAAGCTGGCTGGAACAAAAAAGCGCTCGTCTGTTGCAGGAAGAAAAACAGGAGTCTTCCCGCCAAAAAGCCATGAAGGAAGAGCTGGAATGGGTGCGCTCCAATCCCAAAGGCCGCCATGCCAAAAGCAAGGCGCGGCTTGCACGCTTTGAGGAACTGTCTTCATCCGATGTGCAAAAACGCAATGAAACCCATGAAATTTATATTCCACCTGGTCCACGTTTGGGCGATGTCGTTATTGAAGCCGACAACATCAGCAAAGCTTTCGGCGACAAGCTGTTAATCAATGGTTTGAGCTTTAAACTTCCGCCCGGCGGCATCGTCGGCATTATTGGCCCTAACGGCGCCGGTAAAACTACGCTGTTCCGCATGATGGCGGGCCTTGAACAACCTGATTCGGGGACCTTAACCCTGGGGCAAACAGTTGAACTCGCCTACGTTGATCAGTTGCGTGATGACATGGATCCGAAAAAAACCGTCTTTGAAGAAATTTCTGATGGCCTGGATATGATAACCGTCGGCAAATATGAAACGCCGTCAAGGGCTTATGTCGGCCGCTTTAACTTTAAAGGCGCAGACCAGCAAAAACGCATCGGCGATCTTTCCGGAGGTGAACGCAACCGTGTGCATCTGGCCAAAATGTTGAAAACAGGCGGCAATGTTCTGTTACTTGACGAACCTACCAACGATCTGGATGTAGAAACCCTGCGCGCACTGGAAGAAGCATTACTCGCTTTCCCCGGTTGTGCCGTAGTTATTTCGCATGACCGCTGGTTTCTGGACAGAATCGCTACGC
>JBAQEN010000487.1:0-5477 GCA_049286765.1 Methylococcaceae bacterium | reverse complement strand
GGTATGAACTGTCAGAATGGAATCTGGATGAGTCAGGACGTTGCAAATTTTGCGGCGAACGTTGCCCAGGTATCTTCGATACCAAGCCCGGCCACTGGGGTGCAAAACGAAAAGCAGTTGTTATGGGTTGAGCAGAATCATTCGTATACAAGTAGCCAAAACATTAAAATACTCACTCGCCACGAAGGGCACGAAATTTTATGTTTGTCTTCGTGTAATCGGGGTTCTTCGTGGTGAAAAAGTAGGCATAGTGGATTGAAAAATACTCAACTCTGAGAGGTTGGATTATAACAACGCGTAACCGACGTCCAATCGACTTCTCCTTAAGCAATTTCCTTAAAAAATCCGATTAAATTAACAATCCCTAAAATATTTTATGAATTGTTTTATAATCGCTCCATGAACACAAATTTAGCGTTATCGACCACATCGCCTGTTGAGCAAACTGAGTCTCATATTGAGTACTCTCGCGCCCTACTTAAATCAAATTTTCTGGCCGATACCAGGCCTTGGGTTGTTGCCTATTCGGGGGGCAAGGATTCTACGCTGGTTTTGAAGCTAGTCTACGATTTGTTATTATCCATTGATTCAAAACAGCACAAGCAAGTTTACATTGTGTCGTCTGATACTCGGGTAGAAGCACCCAATATCGAATCCTATTTGGAAGAAAGTATTGCAGCTATTAATAAGCATGCCGCTACCTCTAATTTGCCGATTCACGCAGAATTAATACAACCAGCCGTTGATCAAGGGTTTTGGGGGAACTTGATCGGAAAAGGGTATCCACCACCGACTCGCTGGTTCCGCTGGTGTACTTCAAAAATGAAAATTAAGCCGGTTAAATCGGCTATCGAAGATGTTATCCGAAAACACGGCAGTGTTATACTTCTGCTGGGTACCCGCACCGATGAAAGCATCAGCCGCGGCCAAAGTATGAATGCCCGTGAATTAAGCAGCCGTATGCTTAATCCGCATCATGAAATACCCAATGCCTTGGTATTGTCACCCATTTCCAAATGGACTAGCGATGAGGTTTGGGAATATCTTTTTATGCATAACCCGCCTCCGTGGGGCGAAAGCCATGATTTTATGCTGGATTTATACCGGCAGTCGAACGGCGGCGAATGTCCGGTTGTAGTTGATCTCAATACACCGTCTTGCGGCGGTAGCCGTTTTGGCTGTTGGACATGTACATTGGTCAAAACCGATAAATCCATAGAAAGTTTTATTGAAACTTGGAATGAATGGCCTGCCTTGGCAGTAAAGTGATTGAATGAATGATACCAAAAAGAAAGACCTAAATTATTTCTTGCTGAAGTTCAAAAAACTGAGGCGGGACAGAAAAAAAGGTGGCGCACCTCATAAGCCGATACTCTTGTTAAGCGTCATCAATTTATTTGAGGTCAATCCATTACAAACTAACCAAATTTATATAACGCCTGAGCTTATAAGCTTTTTTAAATCGAACTGGTCTAAATTGGTGGACTCAGACCACAATATGATATTCGCTTTACCCTTTTTCCATATGAAAAGCGATGATTTTTGGAGGCTTAAAGCTAAGCCAGGGTGTGAAAAGTGGGTTGAAGCAAAATCAGCCATGAGAAGTTTTTCCAACCTGAATACAGCTGTTCAATGCGCCGAAATCGATATTGAACTTTTTCAGTTATTTAAAAATACTGAATGCAGGGAAATTTTAAAGTTATTTTTGCTGGATGAATATTTCCCAAGAACTAAACTAAATTACTCGATGAATTCAGATCATAACGATCTTGGTAATATAACAAAAGAGATTCGTGAAGAATCGGCGTCAGAATACATACAAAAGCTTAGGATTTTACAAGAGCAACTTGATAATAGTGCTTTTGAGGAAGAAGTATATTTACGAGGCAGTCTGTTTAAACGCGAAATTCCAAGACTGTATAACAATACTTGTAGCATATCGGGGCTGCGAATCGATGCCGTTATATCCGTATCGATGATTGATGCTTGCCATATCGTACCTTTTTCAGAAAGCTATGACGACACTGTATCAAACGGCATAGCCTTATGTCCAAATCTGCACAGGGCATTTGATAGAGGACTAATTTCGATTGATGAAAACTATCACGTATTGATTAGTCGTGTTTTTTCAGAACCGATGCAGTCTTCGCACAGTATTCTTCAATTTGAAGGGCAACAAATTAGATTGCCTGAAACAAAAATGTTTTATCCAGATCAAAAAAATTTGGCCAATCATAGGACAAAGTTTGGATTTTTATGCTGAAATATTTTCAAACTTTGACAAGATGTAACAGTTATTATTTTTTCGTTTAGGCCTCCCTGAAAAAGTGATTACCTTATTCGGCAGCAAAGAAGCAGGGGCCGTAAATCTGGGTATTTCCCGTTCCCCTGAACATTGGAAAACTGTTTCTCCAGCCAGATTGAATGAATAGGCCGAGCTCCCGCATCCTGAAAAATTACCGGTCTGGCTGGGACAAACCGTCCTCGGCGAGAATTCCAGCATGGATTTGGCTGAAGCCCCGCACGTTTTATTAGCTGGTGCTACGGGAAGTGGGAAAACCGTTTGTTTGCATAGTTTGATTTGTTCATTACTTAGAACTCAAAGCCAGGAAAAGCTCCATTTTGCTCTAATTGATCCTAAAGGCACTGAATTGAATGCTTATACAAAATTACCAAACTTATTCGGCGGCTTGGTTGCTAAATCTACATTAGAAGCAGCCAATATGTTAGATGAGCTGGTTGAGATGATGGAGGCCAGGAATCGCCTATTCGTGGAAATGAGTGTTCGTGATATTGATGAGGCTTCCAGAAAATCTGCTTTACCGCGTATTGTGGTTGTGGTTGAGGAACTGGCCGATTTATTGATGCAATCGCGGGAATTAGAAACGCCATTGGTGCGACTTGCCCAAAAAGCGCGCTCTACCGGGATACATTTGGTGTTGGCGACACAAAGGCCGGATGCGGCAACATTCAGCGGACTTTTGCGTAGCAATATTCCAGTCAGGATTGCTTTAAGAGTGCAAAAGCACACGGAATCTTCAATCATTCTCGACCAAAAAGGTGCGGAAGCTTTGTTGGGGAAAGGCGATATGCTAATAAAGCTGACGGATCAACCGGAACCGATACGGATACATGGAGCAAAAATAGGCGATAGCGAGATTGCTATTGCCATCCAAAAATTTTGTCGATGAAAGTTAAATCTTCTTGAAGGTAAGTACATTATGGATGAATTGAGAATATATGAGTTTCGGCCTTTATTTCTGACCTTAGACCGCATCGGCCCGTTTAGAAACGTTCACGAAATAGACTTCACCGATAGTAATCATCATCCGTGCAATTTTTATATGGTAGTTTCTGCAAATGGGATGGGTAAAACCACGGCATTGGAGATATTTTCCTGCCTGATGAATTTATTGGGTAAAAAGGAAATTTCCGCTTACGGGCATGAAGACCTGGATAAAAAAGACGGGCGGGCGCAATTGGATTTTTGGGTTCGCTTGCATTGGCAAGGCCGGGATATTTCCATTGTGTTATCGGTGCTTGCTGGAAGAGTTGGGGAGGAAGTTTTTCTTAAACCCTGGACAGAGGACTTATTGACCTTGCATAACGCGGAAAGCTGGCATCGTTTGGGTTTTCGTAGCCCTGTTTCTGGGCGTTACGAGGCTATTATGTCCCGTAAAGACGAGCTGTTACTGGACTTATCTTCAACTATCCGGGCAAGCTTGGAAAATGCGCCTGAAGAACACTTTCTTCAACTTGGCTTTCATTTGCCGACTGTGCTCTATTTTTCAGGCTGTCGGGATATTCCCGGAATTAGTGATGATAATAACGGTAACGGACGCACTATTAGTCAACCATCGCACTGGAATTACCGGCCTCTCTATGCTTTCGATGCACATAGTACTTTATGGCGTGACTCACTGGACAATCTGGCTGTTTGGCTTAAATGGCTGGATAACGGCTCTTTCGAAGATGCACAGCAACTCATAGATGAACAAGTTTTCGTTGACACGCCGAAACGTTTAAGGGGAGTGCGTAAGGTACCGCCAGAAGCTCAGGTTGATGCGGGTGATGGTGAAATCCACAGGCTGGATAGATTGAGTAGTGGTGAAAAAAGCCTGGCCCATTTGTTTCTTCGAGTAGGAGCACATGGAACAGCCAATACCATCATTCTCATCGATGAAATCGATGCCCATCTGCATATTCGTTGGCAACATCGTCTTTATAATGCACTGGAAAAGTTGGCGGTAGATCACCCAGGCTTTACGGTTATTATGACAACCCACTCGACTGAAATACTAAGGCGTTTTACGGCATCAATGGACATTGAGAAGGAAGGTTTATATTTCGGTGGCGATTTAATCGAGCAACAAGAATTAATTTGAACTAAATAGGGAAATATTATGAGTAGCTTTAAAAGGATAGCGTCTGATTTTATCGGTAGTAAATATGAGGGTGGTATTAAAGTATTTTTGGAATCGACAGAAGACGTTCGTATTTTTAGTGATCATTGGTTCAGCCATTATCAAGACAAAATCCGTTTTGAAAGCGCAGAAGACGACGGTAAAAAAGGTGGTGGATGCAATGCAGTGTTGCGTAAAGTTAAGGAAGCTGAAAACCAGCAATTAACTGCATACGGCATTGTAGATAGGGATAAGCTTTTGGGCGATGAAAATAAACAGGATATTTTTTGGGAAACTGATGATGATAAGTTTCATGCTTCCTCACCTTATGGGCATAATATTCATGTGCTTCGCCGTTGGGAAATGGAAAATTATTTATTGAAGCCGGAAGCTTTTAGAGCAGAGCTGCAATGTAGAATATCTAATCGCTTAGCACCGGAAATTACGGCTGGAACGCTGTTAAATCATGAAGAAGATTTAATAAAATTAACAGCATTTAGTACTGTTCTGGCTAATAAGAGCATCTCCGCTCCAGATGAAGGCTTTGGACGCGCTTATTCGGGTGAAGGTTTACATGCTGAATTAAATAATTACCTTTCGCCTTCTAAAATCACGCTTGAATCCAGCGAATTTTCAAAAGATATAAATAAAATTTCAGCATTCACCAACAATGAAGAAAACCCAGAAATACGATGGGATAAGCTTTCAAGAATTTTGGATGGGAAAAGAGCATTGTATAAATTTTGTTCAATCTTTCATCAGGAATATAAACTTGGAGGATTCCAATTTGTAAATGAAATAAAAGGCTGTCTTGCTAATAGAATAGCCTCCAAAAGAGAGCTGCTCGATGAAGAGCTGTGTACTACTATTGAACGATTCTCAAAATAGCGCAGAAAGATCAGTAGGCCGCTTATGTTTTAACGAGCCCGTAAGAAAACATTCTTACGGCTCGTTATTCGAGATAATTACTTAAGACTTAAAAACTAAAGCGAATCGCCAATTTCAGGCTTATAAAAAGGCCACTTTTTAACGTGCAGGTATTTTCTGATCGGCGTTTTAATCACAGACACACAA
>JBAQEN010000486.1:0-6730 GCA_049286765.1 Methylococcaceae bacterium | reverse complement strand
GAACTCGAAATGGTCATTGAGAAATCTGATATTGAACGCGCCAGACGTTATTCCGATTGGTCGCGCATGTTCGCGGTCGGTTTCTTATTAAGCCGTGGTTTTTTGCGTAAAATCGATGAAAAATCAGTAGAATTTGCACCTAATCTTTATCCACTCGTTGCCGAACGAATGGGTGCGAAGCTTCGAGCCATCAAAGCGCAGTCTCTAGAGGCGGCAGCACAATCTAACACAAATCAGGTGAACCATGAACAGTAGCCTATCACCGTTGGATGCCTGGTTAACAGGCGAAATTGCAGCCGTCGATTCCGTTCAACTATTTTGGGATCCCGGCTTTGATGCTGAACGCCGTGTTGTTTTTTCCAAACTGGGACCTTATCACAAGCTGTTTGAGCGCCCTCAAAACTTTATCCCGCGATTTTTCCATCGAGTTTATCCGTTACCTATAAACGACTGGAATTTGACAACCCAAACACAGCTTTATGGCGGCTTTTGTACGATGACAGCCGATCTGCAAATCCATTTTCAAGCAACGCTCAATTATGTAGAAAGAAATATTGACGCATTGCCAGAGGTAAACGGGCAGATTAAAACCAGCTACGAAAGCGTAATAAAGGATATTGTGAATGCCGAATTAAGTCATCTTAAAGATGGTTCATGGGTGCACACAGGCCTGGCTGAAATGGAACGGCAAATTGAAAGTGTAATTAACGAAACATTGATTTTAAAGTATATCCAGTGCCGGGCTATCTGTGAATTGACCCCCGTTTTTGAAGAACTTACTGATGATGAAAAGCTTGATGGCCGTTTCACTCAGGAGTCTATTTATCTAAACGTCATGCAAAAACACTTTGAATTTCGTGAGAAACAACAACTGGAATTGTTCCGGCAGGAAGAAGAACTGGAATTGTTAAGACTGGAGCATAAAAAAAAGCTGCTGGAAACCATTAACCAGGAGAATAAGATTCAGAGGCAAAAACAAGCACTGGAAGCTGAAGCCATCAAGCGATTACTGGAAGAACAGGAAGCCCAGCGTATTGAGCAGCATGTCATAGAAACACGCCTGCATGTGGAAAAAACAAACCATGAAACGCACTTAAAAGAAATCGAGCTGGCCGCAGAGATTCAATACCAGAAGGAAAAGCAACTGCGCCAACAACAACTTGACTTGCAGAAAAGGGCTCAGGAACTTGAACATGAGCGCTTGCTGAAAGAACTGCAACGGGACGCAGAAACCAGGGAATACGAACAACAACGCATTCAATGGCTGCAGGGGAAAGAGCAGGAACAACGATTAAAACAGCTGGAGCTGGAGGCCGAACTTAAGGAGCAGGAAAACCAGCAACTGGAACGGCAAAAAATACAGGAAAGACTGGAAGCTGAAAAAATAAAACATCAAACCCGTTTGCATGAAATGCAGCTGGAAGCAGAAATTAAAGAACTGGAACTGCGTGCCGAAGCCACCAAAAATAAAGATGAATATTTGCGCCGGGAAATTGAATGGCTGGTGCTGGATAAACAACGAGCAGAATTAACGCGTTCAATAAGAGTGGCCAGCCAGGATGATGATGATGACGGTCGTTAAGCAGCCTGTAGGCAATGGCTTCTTCTTAATCTGTGTGTAAAAAGCCAGACTTGATCCGGAAATATTATAGTGAGTCAGAGCTTTTGCGCGAATATCCCCCTGATCATAACCTCCCTTGACCGCAGAAAAAAGCCTGATACTTCATAAGCACGAACCACTTGCTCACGCCATGTCTCTAAAAGAGAGACATTGGCCGAGGCTGCGTAAAAACTCATGACTGGATTTGTCGGAGGCGGTAATTGCTCCACTAAGAGGTCTTAAATGATTGATCCCCCAATAATTGACTCCATAGTGGTAGGTATTTTGCTCAATATTTGCCATCTTCTAACCAGTGGTTTTTCAATTTTTCGCTTTTACACAATATGGGGCCCAAGCTGTCGTTCAGTTTTTAGGGTTCGCAGGATTTTAGTACTGTAGCATCAAAGTTCACTGCCGCAAAGTCGGCATAGAAAGTCAGAATCAAATCCGCATTCACGGCAATTCGATGGTGAAGATTAAATTGCTTTCTATCTTGCGGTAGGCTTTACAAAATCCTGGAAAGGGTGAGGATTGACAAATTTGTCTAGAAATACTGTATAGATCAAGGCCGTGGACACCGGCTTTTTTGTATGCGGCAGATGCTTAATTTAATAGGTGGATTTTTTGAAATGCTTATTATTAGGTTCTGTCGTAAATAGGCGCGGCTTAAAGCTTGACGACGGAACCAGTCTAAATTACGTGGACACCATGAACTAGGATTGGAGCTTTTTGCCAGGAGTTTATCAAGGGTTTACGTCTTCGATCCGAAGCTCGCCTTTCTTTAAAGTCTATTGTAGTATCCGGGAGCAACTCATTTCTAGGATCATTATGCACTGAACGGTTGATATATTCACGAACTGTAACGTGGGTTCCTTTAAGGATCGTTCCATCAAGCTTTTTAATTACTCGTTTGGCTACTTCTTTTGGGGAAACCCTAACTAAACCGTGCTTTTCAAGTGTATTTGAATCAACATCTTGTATCGATAAAATTTCTATATCCGCAATTGATATTTTGGTGCTTGGCCTTCCAAGAAAGCAGTGATTATAAACCCTCTCTATGAAACCGGCGATTTCATATTTTTTGGTTTTAAGTGGAATGTTCCTAAGGAAAATAATCATACACGCAACACATCATTTTATTAAATTGAATGCAGAATAGTTTGATCTATCGACTTAATTATTAGTTCACTAAAAATTTTTTCAAATAGGTTTAAGGACAAATTCTAAACAGTCTTAGAGCAGACTCTCAGAGCTTATAAGTTTAATTGGAAACAATTTCGCAAATAGGCGCGGCTTATTTCTCTTATCACAGTCATGCCTTTCGCTGGCAAAGGTTATTTTGAACGGCATATTCTATAATATCTGTCAATGCGTAACTTCTATTGACTCTGATGGTTAGGACACAGCAGTCATATGGTCTATGCACTCCTGAGCGTCCAAACCTTCAGCCATTGCATCACAAACAGCTTCGGAAATAGCATCAATAAGCGCAGGTTCGTCACCAATACCGGAATCTCCGGAAAGCCATGCTTCCACAGCATCTATCGGAGCAAGAATCCGCAGTGATTCAAAGCGAAATTTATTTTGCATTCCGTATCTGAAATAGTTATGTGATTAGAGAACAGGAAAGACCTAGCGTGATGAACACGACATCAATTACCTTATATAACGAGTTTGTCTTATATTCTTCACAAATTTATTACGTGACTATTTTTATGTACGGAGTATAACCTATAAGGTCGTGACATACAAACAAAGGGGGCTCTAGTTCCTAAGGCCGAAATCGGCCATAGGCGAGTAATAATGTCCTTCGCAAACCCCGTAAAAATAGAGTGGATTGCAGTAGATTTTGAATGCAGTCAGACTTCATGGAGCAAGCTTGGCAGGGCCTGATTGAGCAAAATACTGCCCGGTTCCGAGTGGTTTCTTCTTGGTGTGGCTCCGCTCTGCGAACCGGGTCGAATTGGTTCCAGTCGTAACCCAAACGTTTATATAAATGCCGTTCAGTAACAACAGCAACTAATAATTTTCCAGTAATCCAAACTTTCCCCAGCAAGCTATCTTATTGGGTGTGCAGCAAGTCAAGAGCCAACAGGCTTTTCAGACGCTTGAAAACCAGTTCGACTTGCCAACGGGTGCGTTACCAATTGATAATGGTCGAAGTCTCCAGTACGCCTTCTGATACCGTTGTGTATACCATAACTCAACCGGCCAGGTATAAAGTATCCTGCGCCGGAGTTCGTCCTTGCCGGTTGCCGTTCTGCCGACAACGCCGCCGCGCCTTCTGCTGCCTTGGGCGGCAAGCGCTGGGCATGAACTATACCCGATTACAAGCGCAGGGCTTTTTTCCAGGAAATAGAAGCTCGCTACCGGAGAGAATATTTTAGTGAACGCGTTTCATACTCACTGACAGCACATTTTCATGCGCAAGGGCTTCATTTTTTACCTGGATAAGTCTCAATTTGGCATTGTTCAAGATTGAGCTAAGCGTGGGCAACGACTCAGGGCTGATGCGCAGCGTTGATGAGCCGAGGTTTAGCTCCAATACATTGCACTCGGAACAAAATACCACGCAACAATCATCATTGCCGGCCAGACGCACTTTCTTGTGTTGTTTAGTTGAATTCATTGTTTTCACCATTACCGTCTAAAGATCACGTTTCATTTAACAGCATTAACCATACGATTTATTGGCTTTAAGGCCGAAAACTACTGAGCTGGGAGTTTCACTTCTGAAAATGGAGATCGTGCCCTGGGCGGAACACGCCGATCTTTGCCCCATTTTTGATAGTCATCGGTCAATGTTTGCATGAAAGCAACAATCGCCTTTTCTTCATCTGTAGTCAGCCCCAGATTTCCAAGTTCGTCATGATTAACATTCCGGGGAATTTCCGGATCCGGCCAGCCTGAAGTTGCGAATCCGGAATCCCGATTGTCGGGCACCCAACCTAAGGTATCGCGGGTATTGTAAAAATTGACGATTTGCTCCAGGGTAGTGAAAACGCCATTGTGACCATAGGGAGGAGTTATCGCAATATTTCTAAGCGACATAACCTTGTGTTTGCCGATCTCATCGCCATCAGGATCAAGTTCTGCAATATCAGATCGCCCACCGAGGCCTGAATTGGGTTCCGGATTTTTCGGGATTTTTACATTACGCGGTAAACCAATATTGTCGTAGGTAAAATCCGTAAACAGCGGTGGAATGATATTGCCGTTTTCATCGCTTGAAGCTTCACTGACATGACAAGCGGCACAATTGCCTTTCGCTTCGTCATTAAAAAGTGCGAAACCCTCTTTTTCAAGTGGGGTAAATTCGGTCATACCGGCCAGAACATAATCAAATTTTGAAGTAAATTTATTAAAGACAGGACTTTGCTCAAATGCACTAATCGCCTTCGCCATATGATGGTAGATTTCAGTTACAGCAGCAGGTGTTATTGCATTGAGTTGCACATTATTAATGTTAGGTACGGCAGCTAAATTTAAACGATAAATTTGCCAAAACAATTTTATGTATCTTTCGTTTTCCTTTAATCGGCTGACTACCGACCACTCGTTGGACATTGCCATTTCGACCGGATTTAGGAAAGGCCCTTTGGCTTGCTCAGTTAAGTCACGTGCCCGGCCATTCCAGAATTGCCCGCCTACATACAGTCCTTCTACATCATCCCAATGAAACAGTGGACTAAACGCCGCATAACCGGCACTTGGCGCATTTAAGGCGCCTGTTGCACTAGGAATGGAACCGAATGACACAACAGTGCCTTTTTTAACATTTTCCTGGTCAACAAACGCAGGAACCAGCTTTGAGATGGCGTTTTGTTGATGTACTGGTTTTAGACTGTGACAACTGGCGCAGGATTGATTTCTGTTCAAAGATAAATTTTCATCTTCATATAGAAGCTTTCCAAGCTGTTGTTCATCAGTCAGCGTTTCCCTGGCTTCACTGGCAAAACTTAAGCACAACATTAATATGAATATGGCAGATGGTTTTTTCATTGTTAAATTTCTTTTATCCATTACTTAAATTAAATACAAAAATGATGATTATCATTAACCGAGTTAAAGCTGGTTTTTCGCTTTTCTCGAATTAATGAATGTTTTTGCTTCCTGCTGCAAGATTTCGTCTTTGTTCCAATAGGACCTCGCTTATGTTTTGCCATTGTTGAAGCAGTTGCAGGTACAGGGTTTTGCAGTTAGGAGAATTGATTACATCAGGATGCTCAATTACCAGGCGAATATGGCTGACTATAAAATGGGCAAGCTTAGGGCATTGATCCTTATGAAACCGCGTCATTAAAAAGCAGAGGGTTGAATGCAATTTAACAAGAGACAATTCATCAGTATTTTGCTCTTTAACCGGTGTCGTGATGTTATTCAGATTTTGTTCCATGGCTTTTCCTTTTATTGATTGAATTCATGAAGTTGAACAAAATCATTAAGCTGATTTTGGATTTTATGGGAATACTTCTGGTCGCTTATATGGCAGGTAAGCCATGATATTGATTGTTTGGTGTAACTTTTTTGCCTGTTCTTAGCGGTACTTAAATTTGAAAGTAAGCGATAGTATCGAGAAATGTGCAGAGCAATACAGGGGTTTTGCAGAGATTCATATTGAATTTTCAAAAACTCAATAGCCATTAATAACGCCTCTTGCTTATCATCATCAGACATAACCGTTCTCCTGATATCCAAATTTATTCTTTTGCGTTAATTTCACAGCGGATAGAAACAATTTCCAGACCGTTTTTTTCGAATCAATATCCAGGCACCTAAAATCCACACCATGAATACATCCGCTTTGAATGAGCGATGCAAGAGTGTTTGCAGAGATTTCTATCTGTATCAAGTTATTTTCCATAGTGAAACCGGATCAAGTTCTTTTTTATACAAATGATAATCATTCTTATTTGTAAGTCAAGTGATTTTACATTCTGCTTTCTGGCGACAGATTTTTTTGCCACAAGGCAAGTACGGCGTCTGTGGAACAACAAATCTGAGCATTTTTTGCAGTCAAAAGACCTGTTTAAAAAACCACACCTTAAAAAACAAGCACCTGGAAAGCCTTGTTTTCAACTCAATTTTTTTAGCAGAAAAATCTATTGTTTTTTCAATAAAACACTATAT
>JBAQEN010000485.1:0-1903 GCA_049286765.1 Methylococcaceae bacterium | reverse complement strand
GAACTTAATACAACCAATAGTTGATTGATGCCATAGCGCATTATAGCAGGGATGATGATAGGAACCGCTCTTCACTTCAACGGCATCATAATCCGTTGGTATAAATAGGATCAGGTCTTTACTTGCGAATTCTTATTTAAATGACTGCTTATGGGCCGTTTAGAGCTATTCAACCAACAGACCGAAGCCGGTCCAAAAAAGCGATATGAAAAACAGGGTTGTGAAGTCAAAAATTGGTTCACCCGTCATACCGATTAATTAAACATGGCATAGAGTGTTGTGAGATAATTTTTAACTAAATCATCACCTTCGATTGGGGCCCATGATGCTTGCTCCTCAGCTTTAATTGGAACAAATGGCCCGGCTTTAGCTTCAAAGAACACTGTTCCATTTTTCAGTGCGAGTACTGTGTGAAAAGTACCGTAAGGAATGTCAACGCCAACAGTTTCACTATTTGCTTCTAATGTTAGCTTTTGTTCAGCGTTACCTGTTGAGTCAAAAATTATTAAGCCCAGTTTGCCAGAAAGGCAAATTATAGTTTCCCCTTTATTTGGGTCATTATGTTTGTGTGGCATAACATATGAATTTGGCTCTATAGCATTTAATAATCGGTGCGATTGGGCTTCACTATTTTCATGGAAATTGTGGTTCTTACGACGGCGAGGCAAAGCTACCGCCTCCATACTAAGCTTTTTGAGCAGTTGCTGATTGATGGGAGTAATCATACGTTTTTGATCCTATCTTCCCTTGTGGATTAATTAAGATTCCAAAAGGTCGCAATATATCACTTCTCAACATCTACAGCGAATGCGCTAACCTTATGGATTTTAGTCGCTTAAACAAAATTCAAGACATTTGGCTAAACGATTAAGTGGCCGTCAGCTATTGGCCGCCTGCCCCTATTAGCGAAAGTCAGTACCCGACCCATTGCGGTCAGTCAAGTTCGAACTTAAAACACGAAAACGTTTGATATGGATGGTCGTCAAAACATTAGACATAGATGGTCGCCTCCCAGTTTGTCAAACTTTCAATCAGCAGTGGCGAGAGAAGAGATTGCAGCCATAGATCCGGACTTTATTGAGACCGAAGCCTCTGTCCCTGATGGAATGCGCTGACCGAATCCTCAACAAAACGGCGCACTCGAAGTGCCTTGTCTAATTCAGGATATTTCGGTCACGGTCTGACCTGTCTTGCCATCAATCGGTAGAGTTAATCCTCTTTGTTCAATGTAGTGCCACTGTGAATCAGCCGGTTCGATTATGCAACGGCTTCCGCCGATGCGTAATCGGATCGGAATTTTCTTTCGTGCGCCAGAAGCGCCCAAACAAAACGATGTGACCACCACAATGGGCGTGCGCCGTGCTAAGGCGGCGTTTTCCAGTGGGTGAGTGGCCGCTTTCGGACGGTCGCTTACGATACAATAAATTATGCTTAACGCAAGCTCTAGTTGGTTTTCCGATACCAATGGTAAAAAACTCTCTTGGCCACCTCAACCATCACCAGATAAATCACCACCATGGCTGCTAGAATGGCATAAAACTCGACAGGCGGCGGAACGAAGCCAAAATATGTCCCCAAAGGTGTAAATGGAATTGTAGCGCCGATCGCTACAATCGCGAGCGATGTTGCAACCAGAATCGGATGGGCACGGCTTTTAAATGGATTGCCGCGGGTACGGATGATGAATATTACCAAAACTTGAGTTGATAGGGACTCGACAAACCAGCCAGTTTGGAACAGCGTTTCATTGGCCTTCAGCACTGTCAGCATGACATAGAAAGTCAGGAAGTCGAAAGCCGAACTGATCGGGCCGATCACTAGCATGAAATTGCGAATAAAGTTCATGTCCAGTATCCGAGGATTACGGAGTTCCTCGGGATCCACTTTATCCAGCGGGATCGGC
>JBAQEN010000484.1:0-3114 GCA_049286765.1 Methylococcaceae bacterium | reverse complement strand
TTCTGACTGACTATCCGTCGATACCAGTAACGCATTAGCCGGTAACATCTTGCGGATTTTCGTCAGAGTTTCAGGGTCATTTTTATCCGTCAACACTTCAATGGAACTGAGCCGGCCAAACAAACCCAAAACCTCCTGGGCTGTGGCAATGTCGGTAATTATCAGGCTGGCCAAAACCTGTTCTGAAACGGCATTGCCCGGAGCCAGCAAGCCGATGACTTTTAAGCGTTGTTCACGGCTGTCTGCGATAACAGCGAAATCATCATTGATTTTGAGATGCAAGCGCCGTGCAGTCTGCTCACTCATCAAGACCGCGTTCGGCTCGCTAAGCAAACGGCTTAAAAAATCAGAGGTTTTGTTTGCGTTTTGCTGCTGTTGCCAGACCGCTTGCAACGATTTTTCAATGAACGGGTCGATGCCGACTAACTTGTAGCTTTCATCAGTGTGTTGCGGCAACTCAAGGTAACCGCTTACCACAGGCGCTATTTTTTGTATACCCTGCTCCACTCTGAACCGGGTATACAGCCGTTCATCAAGGCCGCCATCGCCGGCGATAATTCTGTGCGTTGCCGTCCCGGAAAATGCCTTGCCTGCCTGTTCAAATGCGGTCAGCGAACTTTCCATCGCCAGATCGATAGAAATCACTACGGCCACACCCAGCGCAATCCCAAGTATCGCCAGCGCCAGTTGCCAGGGATGTTGCGATAAAAAATTGCGGCTGGCGCGGTCAAGAATTGAACTCATTGGCTGACCAATGTCCTGTTCTGGATTGAAAAAACCCGGTCAGCCTTGCCGATGACTTCCTGGCTATGAGTCGCCATGATCATCGTCTTGCCGGCTTTTGTAACCAGTGTATCCAGCAGCTCCAAAACCAGTTTCCCGGTATCCAGATCCAGATTACCGGTCGGTTCATCGGCAAGTATCACATCCGGGTCATGAATCAGGGCGCGGGCAATCGCAACCCTCTGTTGTTCACCGCCGGACAAGCGGTCAGGATAACTGTCTAGCCGATCGGCAAAATTCAACCGGGCCAATAATTCGGCAACATTATCTTTGTCCTTAACCGTAATGCGCTTGATCAGTTCCAGCGGCAACAACAGGTTTTCCAAAACCGTCAACGTAGGAATCAAATTATAAGACTGGAATACGAAGCCGATATGATGGCGGCGAAACAAGGTGCGATTATGTTCGGAAAGCCCGGTTATATTAATGTCGTTAATGAAAACCTTACCATTGTCCGGAGGATCAATACCGCTGACAAGATTCAGAAAAGTCGATTTGCCGGAACCGCTGCGACCGAATAAGACGATAAACTCGCCACGCTGCACCTGAAGATCCAATTCGCTAAAAATCTCATGCTGTCGCCCCGATTCCTGATAGCTTTTGCTTAGCTGTTGAATTGATATCGCTGTTTCTGTAGTCATAAATCCTAATATAACACGAGTTTAGAAACAGGGTAGATTGTTGGATGAATGAGATTTTAAGTCCTTTTTGTTGCCAGTAATGATGCAACAGATAACTGGAATTATCGGCATCCAGATGGATACTACGGGTTTGAGAACTCTTTTGCGAGGTGGTATTTCAGGCAAAGACTGGCTTAAGCAATTATGTTGTCGTCATGGCAGGCTCTTTTATAAATGGGATGATTTTATTCAGTCCGGGCTTGGTTGGTAAGCAACTGTTAAGAAACTATCGCCTCTGGCTGGTGTTTAGCCAAACCTTATGAAAATGTCCTGGAAACGATAAATAAAGCGAGAAGTAAACTGGATATTCCGTTCTCTCAACGGTAGAGTTGAAATATCAGTTTGATGGCGTGTGAATGGGTGATCCGATTCAGGACTTCATTACGTTATTGCATAGAATGGTTAGCCTGGCTTGCACCTGTTCCACTGAAAAATAGGGAAAATTTTAAAATAACTCTTTATATCGCATTTTTATGTAGTTTAATATAAACGGACCGAAATCAAAAAATTGACTTAGGGGGTCGGATTTGCTAGCTTATCTGTAAAGCTGTTAGCCTTGGTGAATGAAAGTCATTCTGCCAAATTGCCCGATTCGGACGGCTAATATATTCACTGCCCGGCAAGGTACTTACTGAGAGAGGCGTGGACTGAAAAGCTGCGGCCCGGTGTAGAAGAAGGTGTGGATCGTTGCGATGGGAGTCGGACCGAGGGATAATGAGATGTGCTGGATGTAACACAGAACCCTACAGGGACTACTATGGTTACCTATGGGTTACCCTTTGCTGGGAACAATCTGGGTGGTGAGTAACCCATAGAGCTGAACATCGGTGAATGGCAGCAGCTAGCTAGCCTCGTAACCGATGCTTGCACACAGGACGTTGAGTGGGATTTTGTGGCGTGTGCCTGGAGGTAACGGTGAAGGTCCTATACCAAGCAGGTGCTGACCGAAACCTGCTTACTACTGACCCAAAGCTAGACAGTCGGCGGCTGGGAGGGTATAGGATTGGCATATGAGCGCGTAGTGATGAAGACTTCGGGGTAACGCCCAAAGACGTGGGTTTAAACTAACGGCGCAAGAACTAACAATTTGAGCGCGCCAAAATGCGCTGGTCACTTAGCGGTTTTCTAGTTAGAGGCTGAACATCGGCTCCAGTGCTACAACAAGAAAATGCCCATGACAGTAAACTCTGACAAACAGTGAGGTATTCGTGGGTCAGCATTTGAGCGTCATGCTTGTTAAAAAAGCAGTTAGATATGGAAAGGCTAGGGTCAGAACCGGATTTTGGAAATCCGATTGTCCGGAATCGCAGAGAGGCATGCGGAAACGAGGGCTAGGATGAAGGTTAAACGGGCATTTACAGTGGCAAGGCTGAAACAGCCAAGTCTTTGTCTAAGGATACGCGCGTCGTACTTCCATCACGTCTTTTTCTTAGTCAGGAGAGATCAATATTGCTTGCAGATAGGCTAACAGCCGTCCGCAAATGAACAAGAATTTATGGAGATAGACCATGCATACCAAGCACCTATTCCTGATCGCACTGCTTACGGCTTCCTGCGCGACGCAAAATGGTGGAGAGGAAAAAGACCAAAAGGAAGTCGAGGCCCCGATAAAACCGATACAGTCAGGTGAAGTGAAGGCCCACCCCAAGCC
>JBAQEN010000483.1:0-2852 GCA_049286765.1 Methylococcaceae bacterium | reverse complement strand
TCTTTCTGCTTTAACGTGGCGTTGTGCGTTTTCTGTAGTTCCAAATTCTCCTGGGCGGCCGTTTTATTCAAATCCTCCAGCATGGCTACGCGACTTTTCAAGTCTCTAATTTCATTCTGGAGTTGTTCGTTATCCTTGGTTAGGCCTACATTGGTCTTTTCGGCCTCGTTTAAGTGGACAACAGTTTTGGCATGATCATTCTGCTCTTCTGCCAGTTTCGATTGAAGTTCAGCCAAAGTATCTTCAAGTCGGTCAATTTTCATCGATTGAGCCTCTGAAAACTTAAAAGCTTCCTCTACCTTAGCCTGATTGGCGAGTTCGGCTTGCTTCAATGCCTCACGCTGAATATCCAGATCTTCGTCGGCGATACCCTTGGCTATGTTCCACATCTTCTTTAGCAAGTCTTCGCCATCTTTGGATAGTTCCTGCGGAAGCCTAACGATTGCCGGTAAAGCATCAGCTTTTATCGCTTGCGCCTCGTCACTAGCGTTCCAGCTGTTCAGAAACTTGGTGATGGTGGTCAGGCTGCCGCGACCTAGTTTACCTAGCAGGGTTAGCGCGGTCGGGCGTTCGCCTTGGGCGGCAATCTCAGTGCAAGCGGCGTGTACTTCTGCTTCAGTCAGTCGTGGTGGGGTCATTTTGCCGCTCCTGTAAACGTTAAGTTACAGACATTATAACAGAAAATTACAGTTTTAAAAGCGTAATTACGATAATTATGTAATTATCGTAATTACATAATAAAGGCTTAGCCTTTATTGCATCCTCGTGGAATAAGCCACGATTGGGACGGTTTATCGCGTTTAGCGTAGTCAGCTACGGGTATTTTTTCGCCTGTCATCCGCTCAATCTCATCAACACTCGCCAGATATCGATCCAGATTTTTCTTTGTGGCGTCCCGCGAGTTCGGCACAATCCAGGCTATGGCTCTTTCATTCTGACCGGTACCACGAATGATTATTTTCCAAAAAGCGGCTGGCGTTTTCACTCCATGGCTTTGAACGAAGTAATCATCACTTGAATTATCTCCCCAGATCACTCCGCCGATTACCAGCAGTTCGTCGATATCGCGGTAACATTCAATGATTTCCTCGGTCAGCAACCATGCGCCACGGTTCATATTCGCGGACTGAGGCAAAATGTTGGTCATGGTGTTGGTTGCCTTTATTGCCGATGCTGAAGCGTCAAGATGGTTGGCAGGCACCAGGTGACCACGGTCGTAATCATGGCCGTAAGCCTTTGAGGTGGTTTGTTGGCATTCAGCCGGAACATTTGGGTCGAGAAAAAACTTGTTGTAGCGCTTGGCGCTGCCGGTGTCATGCTGGGCGTTGTAACGAAATTTCACAGCGCTACGCTTTTTACAATCCAGCCAGACCGTAAAACCTTCGTAATCTAATTTAAGTAAACCCTCTGCACGGGTGAGCCCTGTTCCGGTTGTCTTGCTTTCGGATGGCGAGGCGACCTGCTTTTCCGGTTGGTGGCAATGATAGTCGCCCGTCTTTTTGTTGGTATGGCAACCGGCAGCATTAGTCCCGCCGGGATGTGCTTGAACAATAATGGAACTAACACAAAGAATAATTGTTAAAAGGTACTTTTGCATGAAGACAGGCCTTGTAGTAAAGCAAAAGGCAGCGAATGTATCATCAGTGACGGTTTAAATGAAAAAACCTTTTAATTATCGTTTATCGTGTGTTGTTGCTAAGTAGTGTAGCAAGTGCTATATTTATGTTTTATTATATTTATATATAACTATAGAGGTATAGTCATGCACACAACAAGTCTTCGTAAAGTTGGTGGCTCAATTATGATGGCCGTTCCACCTGCATTTCTCGAGATGTTGCATATTGGAGTCGGCTCTACGGTCGGTATTGAGGTCGATCATGGACGGCTGGTGGTTGAGCCTCAATTGCGTCCACGCTACACACTCGACGAGCTGTTAGCGCAGTGTGACGCTTCCGCACAGATGAGCGTCGAAGATCACGCCTGGTTAGACTCTGCTCCGGTCGGCAGCGAGCTGCTTTAAATGGAGCGTGGCGACATATACCTGGTTTCACTTGATCCAACAGCAGGACACGAGCAGAAAGGAACCCGCCCGGTTTTGGTTGTTTCGCCCCGCGCTTTCAATCGCACAACGAATACTCCGGTAGTTCTGCCAATCACAAACGGCGGTAGCCACGCCCGTACCATTGGCTTTGCGGTGCAGCTCATGGGGGCAGGGACGGAAACGACAGGCGTTATCCGGTGCGACCAGCCGCGAGCTATTGACCTAAGCGCACGCAACGGCAAGAAGCTGGAAAGTGTGCCGGCATCAATTATGAACGAAGTGTTGGCAAAGCTGGCCACGATCTTCGAATAGAGTTTTTTGTTCGCGGAACAGGCGTTATGTAAAATGCACGCTAAAACATAGCGTGGGTGCCACCGTCAGCCAACGACCTCAACCAGCCGATTGAATCAAATTTTTAAATGTCAGTTGAGAATCTTATTTCAGTCATTCGAAATGTAGTTTTTGGAATTATCCCGATCCGTTCATCATACATAAAATGTTGGTTATACCGTTTAGAACATCAAAGACTGAAGCGCTATTCTTGACAGTCAAGCAGGAAAAGATGTACTTTGCCCGGTCTGTTTAATAACTTGTTAGGCATTACTCGTTCCGTCAAAAAATTATATGTAAGAGGCAATAATGAACAGAAAAGCAAAATGTTCGTGTGGGAAAGTACAAATAGAACTTGCAGGTGACCCAAAGATGGTGATTACGTGCAGTTGTTTAAACTGTCAAAAACGAACGGGCTCGGTATTTGGAGTTGGGGCGTACTTTGGTAACGACCAAATAGCATCAAAACAAGGCGATCCTA
>JBAQEN010000482.1:0-3446 GCA_049286765.1 Methylococcaceae bacterium | reverse complement strand
GTTTTCATATCGGCGCCTGTTTCGCGCATGGTTTTGATCACTTTATCCAGCGACACAAAATGTGTGCCGTCGCCGCGCAAGGCGATACGCGCGGCGTTGATCGCCTTGACTGAGCCCATGGCGTTACGCTCTATACAGGGCACCTGAACGAGGCCGCCCACCGGATCGCAGGTCAGACCCAGATTATGTTCCATGCCGATTTCGGCGGCATTTTCGACCTGTTCCGGCGTACCGCCCAACACTTCCGCCAATGCAGCCGCCGCCATGGAACAGGCCACGCCAACTTCGCCCTGACAACCGACCTCGGCGCCGGAAAGTGAGGCGTTTTCCTTATAAAGAATGGCAATCGCAGCGGCCGTTAATAAAAACCGGATAACACCGTCTTCATTCGCGCCTTCACAGAATCGCCAGTAGTAATGCAAAACTGCCGGTATGATGCCCGCCGCACCGTTGGTCGGCGCTGTCACCACTCTGCCGCCTGCGGCGTTTTCCTCACTGACGGCCAACGCAAACAGATTGACCCAATCCAGCGTCCCTACCGGAACGCCCGGCGTTTGCCGGGGAATTTCACCGTTCAGCTGCTGGTAAAGATTGGCTGCCCGGCGCTTAACCTTCATCCCGCCCGGTAATGTGCCTTCTTGATGCATGCCTCTTTCAACGCAGGTTTGCATAACATGCCAAATAGTGAGAAGATTTTTCCGGATTTCCTGTTCGTTATGCCAAGCTTTTTCATTGTTCAGCATTAAAGTGCTAATCGGTTTTTTATGAGTGGAACACAGTTTTAACAACGCTTCTGCGGATTTAAACGGATAGGGTAAACAGGTATCGTCATCGGTCAACCGATCCGCCGCCGCGGTATCTCCGGTAACAACGAAACCGCCGCCGACAGAGTAATAATCTTTTTGCAACAGTTCGGTGCCTGAGTTATCGAAAACGGTAAAACGCATGCCGTTTGAATGATAAGGCAGGACCTTGCGCTGAAACAGTAAATGCGCTTTTTCATCGAAACGCACCGGCCATCGCTTTAACAAATTAATCTGGCCGGTTTGCCTGATAGTTTCCAGCCTAGCGGGTATGATTGAAGTATCGATCAGATCCGGCGCTTCACCTTCAAGCCCCAGCATGACGGCTTTATCAGTGCCGTGTCCTTTACCGGTAGCGCCTAATGAACCGTATAACTCTATCGTGAAGTGATCGATGTTGGCGATGAGTCCGGATTTTTCCAGGGTAACGGCAAATTCCATCGCAGCACGCATCGGGCCAACGGTATGAGAACTGGACGGACCAATACCTATTTTAAAAATCTCGAATACACTGATAGCCATAAGTCGAATCCTGTGTGATATAAAGCAGACGGCTATTGTATTCCGAAGCAAAGCAAAATGTTTGATATTGAAGCAACATTTTAGTGCTGGGATAAGGCGTGTCAGGCAGAAAAGAGCTTGTCACGCTATATCAAGATTATTTCTTTTATCCATACTAGAGCTGGAATATCAATGGCTTGGCAAAAACTACCCTATAAGGTGGCTTAAAGTTGAGTATTCATCAGGAACTTTCATCACCGTCTCAACCTTGTTATCGATTATTTCCTCAAATAAATTTACTAACTCAAGTCCACATAGAGTCTTAAATAATCCCATTTTCAATCACAGGTAAAACCCAGTATTGAATTCCTGAGCCGGAAAACTCCTTGCGTAATTGCTCCAATAAAGCCGGCAACTCCTGTACCGGCACATACATCTGGAAGCGGACTCGCCTCTGACGGCCGGTCACTTGTTCAGCGAGCGATAAGCCTTTGTTATCATGATGATGGGCATAGACCGGAAAACTGGTGAAGCCATGTTCTGTTTCCAGCATCAACAGACTGTCAACCATCATTTCTTCAAGGCTGGGCGGAATGTTGAGTGTGACTAAATATTCTTTGCAGGTCATTACTCGATCTCCTTGGGTAAGCCAAATAATTTAAACAAAATCGGTAATAAAAATAAGGTTAAAAAGGTAGACGATACCAGGCCGCCGATCACAACTATGGCTAAGGGCCGCTGAATTTCAGAGCCGGGGCCGGTTGCAAACAACAACGGAATCAAACCGAAGGCAGCAATACTGGCGGTCATCAATACAGGTCTTAATCGTCGTGCAGAACCCAGCGTCACTACTTTAGCCAGGTCCATACCTGTTGCCTTCAGCTGATTAAAGTAGCTGACCATCACCACGCCATTGAGTACTGCAATCCCCAATAAAGCAATAAAACCAACAGATGCAGGCACAGATAAATATTCACCCGAAACCCAAAGGGCAAATACACCGCCGACCATTGCCAGCGGAATGTTTGATAACACCAGTACGGCCTGACGAACTGAGCCAAAGGTTGAAAATAATAGCAAAAAAATCAAGCCTAATGAGATCGGCACGACCAGTGATAGCGTCGCCGCTGCACGCTGCTGATTTTCAAACTGGCCGCCAAATTCAACGGTGTAACCAGTCGGCAATTTGACTTTTTCGGCTACCGCTTTGCGCGCTTCATCGACAAAGCCAACTAAATCACGATCTTGTACATTGCTGCGAATCACGGCAAAACGCTGCCCACGCTCTCTACCAATTGAGACTACGCCCTCAACTTTTTCGATTTTGGCAATCGCTGTTACCGGCACATGTCCGCCATTCGGCAAGGTAATTTGCAGATTGTCAAAATTGGATGTGTTGCTGCTGCCACGCAAGATTAACGGGGTCCGTTTAATGCCTTCCTGAACAATCCCCAAGTTTAAGCCTTCTATCTGAGCACGAAGCAGTGTTTCAATGCTGTCGCTATCCAGACCCAATCGACCGGCTGCCAATTTATCTATCGTTACTTGTAAAAATTGCATACCGCTATTTTGTTTGGCAAAAACATCACTGGAGCCGCTAATATGTCTCAAAATTTCAGCAATTTCATTGGCTTTTTCGTTTAAAACAGCAAGATCGGATCCGAATAATTTAACCGCCACATCGCCGCGCGTACCTGTAAGCATTTCAGATACCCGCATCTCAATCGGCTGGGTAAAGCCGAACGATATGCCGGGTGTTTGCGCCATCACTTTTCGAATCTCATCGATCAACGCTTCTTTGCTCTGCATACGCCATTGGTCTTTGGGCTTAAGCACCAAAAACGTATCGGTTTCATTTAAACCCATAGGGTCGAGACCGAGTTCATCAGAGCCCACACGAGAAACAATCGTATCTATTTCAGGAATATGTTTGCGCAGATTCTTTTGGACTTGACCATCTAATGCGACCGATTGTTCCAGCGTAATCGATGGCAACTTTTCCAGTTGGACGATAATATCGCCTTCATCCATCGTTGGCATAAAGGTGCTGCCTATCTGCGTGAATACCACTACCGTAACGATTAATAAAGCGCCCGCTGCTACGAATACTTTTTTACTATTGCCCAAACACCATAATAAAGC
>JBAQEN010000481.1:0-3018 GCA_049286765.1 Methylococcaceae bacterium | reverse complement strand
GGAAGAACAGGAGGCGATTCCGGCCATCAAGGCGCAAATGCCGCTGATACAGGCGATTACCGGCGATGAATGGTGGCAGGATGTGACCCTGGCAATGCTGGAAATAGCGAGGAAAAATCTGCGGGCCTTAGTGAAACTGATTGAGAAGGAAAAGAAGAAAGTCGTCTATACCGACTTCGAGGATGAACTCGGCGATGAAACCCCGGTTGACCTGCCTCATGTCGGCACCGGCATGGACTTGGCGAAGTTCAGGGACAAGGCCCGGCAGTTCCTTAAAGCGCATGCAAGCCACGTTTCTTTGCAACGCTTGCGCCGCAATCAGCCCCTCACGCCATTAGATCTTACCGAACTGGAGCGCATGCTGATCGAAGCCGGTGGCTCGCCGGAGCTGATCAGTCAAGCCAAAGAACAGGGCCATGGTTTGGGTATCTTCATCCGTTCGCTGGTGGGGTTGAACAGGGAAGCCGCGACGCAGGCATTCAGCGAGTTCATCAGCGGCACCACAGCAACGCCGAACCAAATTGAGTTCATCGACCTTGTCGTGCAGTACCTGACTGAAAACGGCGTAATGGAGCCTGATAGTCTGTATGAGTCGCCGTTTACCGACATTAACCCGTTAGGGCCCGAAGGTGTATTCCCGTCCGCCAAGGTTGATCAGATGGTACAAGTGCTGATGGAAATACGGCAGCGGGCTGTTGCGTAAGCCTACTTTTGAAAGCTAACTGATAAGAACAACTTTAAAAACTTAGCTACGGCGGTCATAGGCGCAATTGGCCGTAATAAATTCATTAAAATATTTTTCAGCCCCAAGAGCCATTTCGCGGCCAAAGTTGGTTAATTGAAAAAGCGAAATGAATCGTTTATAAGATTGAATCCGACGGGACTTCCCAAAACACAGAGGGTTCTTAGTCAATACAAATTTTGCTTATATTTTACAAAAATAACAATTCAACCGTTATCTCCAACCATTCGAGTTTCATCAACAAACTTTTCGGTAGCGTCATCCAATTCGCGGCTTTTACGTCCCAGAGGTTGATGGATATATAAAGAATTTTTCAATGACTTGACTGAAATAGTCTGATCCTTTGGCATGGGTGGTTTCATTTGATAATTAGCCGTAAGGCGATGATCAGCCAATTGTAATTGCGGATTAAACACCGAGTCAAATTTCCAGAGATTCCGGATAAAGTTGCTTTGCCCCCGCAGCAAATGTCCTCCGATGATTTTGGCCATATCCCGGACAGCTGACCAGCCCATATGCTTGGTAAACAGCACTCTTTGCGTCTTGACCAACTCTTCATAGAACTCGGGCAATGACATTCGTGTTGGCAGGACGGCATGCTGAATATCGAACATCCGGTAATCGTGCGTTGTTAGTTTGCGCGATTCGGTCAACCAGGTTTCTGTTCCCGGATAAGGGGTATTAATACTGATATTCACAACTTCGGGAACTTCCTGACACCATTCACGAATAACTCTAAATCGATCACTGTCCCAGTCAGGATCGGCAATGATGTTGATAGCAACAGTAATTCCCAATGAACGTGCAAACTCCAGGGCTTCAAAATTTTTGTCCAAATCGATACGTTTTCGATACTTTTTCAGCCCTTCCTGATCAATGGCTTCTATGCCCAAAAACATATATTTCATACCGAGCGTTTTCCAGAATTTGAATACTTCTTTGTTGCGCAATAAGACGTCTCCGCGCGTTTCCAAATAGTACTCTTTTTTTATCTTGCGCCGCGCTAAGGCCTCGCCGATTTCGAAACCTAATTTTTCCTGAATAAAGGCAACATCATCGACAATAAACAGCCCCGGTTCTTTAACACGTTCGATTTCTTCAACTACTTTTTCCGGGCTCATCACACGATAACTGCGTCCGTAAAATGTCCAGGCGCTGCAGAATGAACAGTCCCAGGGACAGCCACGGGAAAATTCGATGGATGCGCACGGATCTAGAATACCGAGGAAATATTTACGCCGGTTTCGAATCAAATCACGCGCCGGTGAAAGTTCGTCAAGACTTTGAATAAAGGTTGGCTGCGGGCCTTCTCCGTCCATCGTCACGGCTCCCGGAACGTGATGCACATTGCTTCGGTCTTCCTTTATCGCCGCCAATAAAAGCGGTAAACCGGACTCTCCTTCACCTTTAAGAATAGCGTCAATTTTTCCTTCGCCATGCTCAAGCAGTTCCTCTGCCGTGAATGATGCACTATGTCCGCCGACAAAGACAAAACTAGACGGCAAACGTTGCTTACTGGCTTTACAAAGATCAATAACTTCCGGGACATTCGCCAGATAATTTAAAGAAAAAGCGATGATATCGGGTTTCCACGTAGCCAATAAATGGTAAAAATCCTCGTGCGTTTCCACTTGCAAATCGATTAAACGGGTATCATAACCAAGACGGCGGGCTATATCGGCAACCAATTCCAACCCTAAGGGTTCCAGACGCAAAAATACTTTTGTATACATCAACGGACTGGGATGGACAGCGAGAAATTTGATCATCTTCGTTAACTCCTTTAATCAGTCATTTTATCTCCCCATTAAGCCCTTACATTAAGTCTTAGTTTAAACTCAATAAGTGCAATTCATTTTTTAATAGGGTTGATGAGGCCAACTAGTTAAGCTCAGCTTTTTCAATTAGACCAAAAGTGAGAAAGCTTATGCAGATAACCGACCAGTACGATACCAGATTCACACATTAAAGAAAGTAGAAAAAGCAAAAGAGAGTATCGTAATAGTGGACAGTGGAAATATCGGCCTAAAGGGGTAGTCGACTCTCGACCCTGACGATCAATGTTCAAGATCACGGAACCCGACTCACAATGGACCCGAAAGACACTCCGGATGTTAGCTAATAACACTATTTAATCTAACTTGTAGATTGAAAATGATCGGCTACTATTAACTAGGATAATGACCATTAACAAGAATTTACAAAGTTTGTAATCATTGTCAGGCCATTGCGGTCATCACTTGTGCTTGCGTATTCAACTTCATTCTAATCATTCT
>JBAQEN010000480.1:0-2480 GCA_049286765.1 Methylococcaceae bacterium | reverse complement strand
GCATTATGTTGGTCGCACAATTGCGTATAGGCGACAGTATCAAAACCTCCGTCTTGATTTTGCATGTGGGCGATTTGAGTTAATTTTTCCCCTATTTTTCGTAATTCGTAACGGATATTAACGAGTTCTACTTTTTCGGCAGCTGGTCGCCGTGAGGCTTTCGGCTGCTGGGTATTTTTTCCAAAAAATAACGAGCGTAAATAACCCGATGCGGTAAGTTCGGCTTGGTTGGCTCGGGTTTTAATTTCGGCTTTTTCGGCGGGGGTTAAAAAGCATTTTATAAACCCTTCACGCTTTCGACTTTTTTTCAGTGGCAGGTTTGCAATTTGAATATCAGCAAATTTGCTTTCGATCTCTTTGCGGGGGGCTTCAATTCGTTTAATGAGATTATGTTCGCCCCCTTTACGATCAATAATAAATATAACGCCGCGCGTTGATTTGACCAGTGAGTAATTACTGGCTTTTAGGGCAGCGACAAAGGAAGCACCATTCTGGGCACTTTGGTAAAGCCGAGTGATTTCGTTGCGGACTTCGGTTGGACTTTCTCCCTGGGTCTTGCGGTGTTTGGATACGTTGGTTTGTTTTTTTTCGTTCATAAGCTATGGCGATATTTTGACGACTTTAATAAAGGCTTAGTTTGGTTCTATTCGGTTTGCGAACGAAAAGCCAGTAGTCAAGTTGTTGATAAATAATAGAAATAGTTATGACAAGAGCACTTTTAATGCGATGGTCGCGCGTTCGAATCGCGCACGACCCACCACAAAGGCCTTTGATTTTTAAAGGAAGTCAACAAGATTGCCCGTCGAGTTGAAGCAACATAATTGAAGTAAGGCGCAAATTTAGGCGCACTTCTGTTTATTTGCTCAATGAGGTGGCGTAATGAACCAGCAAGACCAATCCAAACTAGTCCAGTCCTGGACTGACAATCACTTAGTCGTTTCCGGCAATCAATGTCGATTAACCGACAACTCTACTCACAAAAATAAATTTCAATTTGATACTGATTTGGTATCTGAAGCTTTTGAGAAATGTTATCCATTCCTTCGTTTTGGGAGGGTCGCATAATGGCTTACCTCAGAGTTTTGGCAAACGGCCACTATCGCGCCGATGTCCGTATGAAAGGTATTATCAAAAATAAAACCTTTCCTTCCCAGTCCCTCGCCCAAATCTGGGCGGATAAAATCGAACACAGTATTAAAACCATTCCGAATCTGGAGCAGGCGCAATTACTGGCGCTGTCTGATGCCGATATTGAGGGCATGGGTGGTGAGGAATTATTTAAGCAGTTGGGTGTTGATCTATTTGCTATCCGCAATTTAGCCAAGCTTGAGGCTATCAATACTCTGAGCAAAAAGGAACTGCTGCAACTATCCCCGCAGGAAATTGAACGCATGGGTGGCGCTGAGCTGTTTCTGCAAGCCGGTAAACGCATACGCTATAAAACCTTCCGTGAAGTCTGCAACGAATACCTGTCACGCTGGAACAAGAAAGATTATAAAGGCCAAATGCAGCGGGTTGATTACTGGTGCCAAGTTTTTGGGGACAGGATTATGACCGACATTGATATTTTTGATATCCGAGAGCATATTGACAGCATGGTCGATGAAGGCCAGCGCGCCACCACTATTAACCGCAAGAAGGCGGTGTTATCCAGCGTCTATAAGTTTGCCCTGAGTCGTGGCTATATTGATGTCAACATCGTTCGCAATGTAGTCATTGATGATGATACCAAGCCTCGGGAACGGGTGTTAAGCGATGACGAACGGCAAAGATTGATTAAAGCCTGCCAGGAGTCACACTGGAATAAACTGTATCTGTTGGTGCTAATGGCGATGACCACCGGAGCGCGTAAAGGTGAATTGATGAACTTGCGCTGGTGCGATGTGAGTTTTAAAGACAACACAGGCTATTTAGGCGACAGCAAAAACGGCACTAGCAGGGAGCTACACTTTGCGCCGGTCGTAATGGCCGAATTAAAACGCTTTCAAGAAGTCGGCACCGGCTTGATATTTCCTTCTGAAGAAAAACCCGGTCAGCCTATGGACTTTCGCAAAGCTTGGAGCAAGGCGTTAAGAGCGGCAAACATATCAGAAAAAGATGTATTCAATGCTGATGGCACCGTAAAACTGGAAAAATTCACCTTCCATTGTCTACGGCATGGCTTTTGCTCGGCGCTGTCCGACTCTGGCAAGGAAATCAATCAAATTGCCAAGCTGGCTGGTCATAAGAGCATACAAACCACGATGAAGTACATTCATCAAGGCCGTGACCAGAAGCGCCTGATCGTTGATGAATTAGCGCAGGCGTTTAGTTTGTAATCAGTTTTAGCCAGTCTATCCCGATGGGAGAGAAGGGCAGAGTCATTAATCGTTTGACTGGCTTTCCCTTAGTAATGAATTACACTGTTATGGAGTTCAAAGATGACTAATAGATCAAGTTTCAATTGGTTTGATTTAAGTAAATATGATGCCGTAGAAGAC
>JBAQEN010000479.1:0-4032 GCA_049286765.1 Methylococcaceae bacterium | reverse complement strand
TATTGCCAGGCACACCCAAGTTACAGCCGTGGACATGCAGAGGATGCGGCACGCCAATTTCTTTAACGGCTGTTGCCAGCACGCGCAAAATGTCACGCGGCGTAACGCCGTAATGACTGTTTTGCTCATCCAAATCCAGTTTGCGCTGGTTAAATTTGAAGGCGCTAATACCGCCCGGATTAACGACTTTAATGCCGATGGCTTTGGCCGATTGCATCGTCCAGGCAACATAATCATTAATCGCTTGTTGATCTTTTCTAGCCGTCAACAGTCGCAGCAAATAGTCATCACTGCCCAGCATCACATATCCACCTTTATCCAGAATAGGAATATCGGCCATTTCCATATGCGCCTGGCGAGCGTTAATCGGCAGCAAGGCAGGCTCAAAACCTGCGGTATAACCCATTTCCGCATAGCGGTAGCCTGTGACAAAGGTACTGGGCATGGCATGACCACAGCCGGAACGGGTGATATCCGAACGCATAACAGGATCGTTCCGATGATCTTCCGGCAACAGGGTTCTGGCGATATTGCCTTTACCCCCGCCGATATGCGTGTGCATATCAATCGCGCCGGACATCACTACCTTGCCTTTCAGATCGTACTCTTTGTCAACTTGAATATTTTCGGCCGGTTTTTTAACAATACGCCCGTCCTGAATGTAAATATCCTGTTGCTGGCCATCAACCCCGCTTGCAGGATCGTAGACAGTTCCACCTGTTAACTTAATAAACATATTATTTTTCCAAATTACATGGATGTAATGAGTGCATAAAATGCAGGAGCAATTTTATGCCTACAAAGCTTGTTCAATGGCATTCAGTACTTGAGCCGTACTGGGCAAACCGGAATCGCGTAACTTCTTCAGGCGAATGGCGACCACGTTATCCATGCGATACGCATGACCGGCATGATCAATACCTGGTGTACCCACGGGAATAAACACATCAGGCTCTTTTGCGAAAGTCATTCCCGAACGGCCCACCACAATAGTGGGTAAAGCCGTTGCAGGCGGCAACGCATTGACATTAAATGCCTGCACCCAAACTAAAGCGTCTGCTTCGCCGTTTGCCAGTAGCAAATTGGTATCGTTCAAGTAGGGATCGTATTCGGGATAGCCGCTGGAAAAACGGGTGCGCGCAGGATAACCGGTTGTCCAGCCGCAGACCTGATTAGCCGTTTGATCGCCTTCTTTGCCAGACAATGGCAAACCGGAACAACGGGTATTTTGATTATTGATGTCTTTAATCATTTCTGATAGCGTCTGTACGGTCAATTCCGCTTGAGCGTAAGCCAAGGCGCCCGCAGCCCAGGTGACTACACCGTACCTGGCCGCTTTCAATTTATCGGCAATCGCTTGTAAAGCTGTTACTGCAATGCCGCAGACCGATGTGGCGCGAATAGGCTGCCTCTTCACCAGTGCTCTCAATACGGCAACGACTTCCGGCAAACCTTCAGTTGCACACTCAAAAACCTGTGCTCTTTGGCCGCTTGGCGAGGTTGACGCATCACCCGAAGGCGCCTTGCCTAAATAGATGACTTCTCTGTGAGCGGTATCATCCAGGAACATGGATTCCTTATTCCACAGATAACGCTCAAAAAAACGCGGCGCAAAGGCTTCCAAATCCGTACTCACAACCAGCAAACAATCACAGCGATTTTTAACTTCCGCCAGCGTGGTATTCATCCAGCCGGAATCCTGCAGCGCCAGGAAGTTATTACGCGCAGCGGTGAAATTCATGTTATCAACCACGGCGCCGCAACGATCCGCCAATGCCAGCAAGCCCCGCATGCCATTGACATCGGTTGCACAACCGCCAATCACGGGTAGCCTGGTGTTTTTTAATAAAGTCGCTGCTGTGGCTATGGCAACATCCAGACTGACTTCCTTGCCATCAACTCTGGGGTTGGTGTCGGTAATCGCCTGCTCAAATGCAGGCGTATTAACCGCACAGCCATTCTCAATCACTTTCAGCGCTACACCATCAACCCTGATGGTCAGATCATCCGTGCCGATACCGCAAAAAGGACTCGGTACTTCAGTTATCTCAGTCATTCAGCTGTCCTTTCAGTTGGTCACATAATAGAGTTATTGTGACAGATGATTGCGACTGCGCGCAATGAATTCATTTCAGGGTATTTCGCAGTTTCTGGACCCATTTTTTACACCTGCGAATTAATCATCGCTCAGGATAAGTGGTATTTCCAGTGCAGTTTTTTCATCTATTTTAAAGCCGCGCATTTCTAAAATACCTTTGGTATTGAGCGAAATAATCAAGTACAGCGCATCAGGGTATGCCGCCAGCTCAAGATCAGCGGCCGACGGTTGTGCCGGCGCAGTTGGATGAGAATGGTAGACGGCGAAAAGTTCTTCACCCCGTTCGCGCATTTTAACCATGGTCGAGATTTGTTGCGCAGCATCAAGCAGAAAACGTTGCTGAGGTTGTTCGGCGGTATTTGTGATGGGGTAGCAATGGATCGGCAACCCATTTTTGCTGCCGATGAGTCCGCATACTTCAAAGTCCGGTGATTGTTGTGCAAGGTGCAACAATTGATTGGTTATCTTGCGGGGGATTTGGATTTCTTCAGGGGTCATAATAGTAAAATCAGGGTTCAAGGTTAAAGGGGCGAATTTATTCACAACTGCACTTTATTCCATTGCCCATAAGTTACCCGAGGTTGTCCGGATAAATCGGTGACTGTTTGAACGTTATCGTAATGGAAATTTTTAAAAATAGCTTGAACTTGGTTTTGTTGATCGTAGCCATGTTCAATTAATAAATGTCCCCCATGTTCCAGTCGGTTACGCGCAGTATCGGCAATGATTTTAATGTCACGGAGTCCCTGTTCAGCTGCGCACAGGGCTGTTTGAGGTTCAAAGCGGATGTCGCCTTGCTGCAGATGGTTATCGTTTTCCGCAATGTACGGTGGGTTGCTGATAATCAGGTTGAATTTGACATCGGGCACATTATCAAACCAGTCGCTTTGATAAAACTGAATGTTATTAGCACGATGTTTATTGGCATTGAGCCGGGCGATGCGTAGCGCAGCTAAACTGATATCGGTTGCGCTGACGTGTACATGTGGCAGTTCTGTCGCCAGAATGATGGCTATAATACCAGACCCCGTGCCCAGATCAATAACGCTGAAAGGTTTATTTGCTGGTATTAGGTTCAAACTGAGTTCAACAAGCAGTTCAGTCTCGGGACGGGGGATTAACACATCCGGCGTGACGTGAAAATCCCGCGACCAGAATTCCCGATTGCCAGTGATATAGGCAATAGGAATACCTTTTTGCCGTTTTTGTATTAGGGTCCAAAACAAGGCAGTGTGTTCGGATTGCAGTTCCTTATCTGGCCAGGCGCGAAGAAACGAGCGTTGTTTATCAAGAACCAGGCACAGCAAAACTTCTGCATCCAATAATGCCGAATCAGAGCATAATGAAAGCGTACTTGCTGCTTCTTCTAACACGGATTTTATACACTGCACCAAGCTTAATCTTCTCCAAGTTGGGTTAGCAGTTCTGCCTGATGCTCGCTAATCAGCGGCTGAATAACCTGTTCCAGTCCGCCCTGCATGATGTCATCCAGTTTATACAGCGTTAAGTTGATGCGGTGGTCGGTTAAGCGTCCTTGCGGATAATTGTAGGTCCGGATACGTTCTGAACGGTCGCCGCTACCGACTTGTAGCTTTCGGGTTGCTGACTGTTCTGCGTGGTGTTTTTCCTGTTCTGCGGATAACAGTCGCGATGCCAGCAAGGACATCGCCCGGGCGCGGTTTTTGTGTTGTGAGCGTTCATCCTGGCATTCTACTACCACACCTGTAGGAATATGGGTAATGCGTATCGCGGATTCGGTTTTATTGATGTGCTGCCCGCCTGCACCTGATGCGCGGTAGGTATCAACTTTGAGGTCGGCCGGGTTGATGTCAATAGCATCGACTTCATCGACTTCGGGCATAATGGCGACAGTGCAGGCGGAAGTATGAATGCGGCCTTGCGATTCGGTTTCCGGCACCCGTTGAACACGGTGC
>JBAQEN010000478.1:0-1782 GCA_049286765.1 Methylococcaceae bacterium | reverse complement strand
CGGTATTGCTAATTTTATAGTCATGATCAGCGGACCGTTAATTGGCGCGTTTGCCGATCATCGGGCTTGCAAGAAACGTTTTCTGCTGATTTCCTCGTTGGGCTGCATATTTTCGACAGCCCTGCTGTCGCTGGTAGGTCCCGGTGATGTATGGCTGGGAATGGTGCTGGTCACCCTTTCAGCCATCATGTTTGCCAGTGGTGAAAACCTGATTGCCGCATTTTTGCCGGAGATCGTGCCTGAGAAGAATATGGGCAGAATGTCCGGTTATGGCTGGAGTTTGGGTTATTTTGGCGGGCTGCTTACATTAGGAGTTTGTCTGGCCTACATCACATGGGCCAGGCAGCAGGGATTGTCAGAAACTCAGTTTGTACCTGATACGTTATTGATCACTGCCGGAATTTTTGCATTGACAGCCACGCCAACCTTTCTTTGGCTGCATGAGCGGGCAATACCCGCTGCACTAGACTATAGCCAGTCATTTCTACAGATAAGTTATGCTCGATTGGCGCATACAATTAATGAAGCGGCACGCTTTCGTGATCTGCTTTGGTTTTTGATAACATTGGGCGTGTATCAGTCCGGCGTCAGCACTGTTGTGGTTCTGGCTGCCATTTATGCGCGGGAAGTAATGGGCTTTGATACCCAGTCGCTGATTGTGCTGATCATGGTTGTTAATGTGACGGCTGCTGTTGGTGCTTTTATCTGTGGGCATTTACAAGACCGGATAGGATCGGTTCCCACGCTGGCAATTACTCTGTGCATCTGGATTGTTGCGGTGCTGGTGGCTTTGTTTGCCAGCAAGCCCGTACATATGTGGATAGCCGGAAATATTATTGGTCTGGCTATGGGGGCAAGCCAGGCAGTCGGACGCGCATTGGTCAGTAAATTTTCGCCAACCGAGCGTGCAGGTGAATTTCTTGGTTTATGGGGATTGGTCAATCGCTTGTCGGCTATCGTCGGGCCGTTGAGCTACGGACTGATTAATTACTTGAGCGGTGGCAATCATCGCTTGTCATTGCTATCGACGTTAGCTTTTTTTATCATTGGTTTGGCTTTGTTATCCAAAGTCAATGAGGATCGAGGCAAATCCGCTGCAATCAAGCCTGTTTCACTTGTTTATCCGGAAGATATTGCGATACCAGAAAAGTTGCAATAAAAACCAGCGCACCCAGACTCAACATGGCTATAACTGGGCCTGCATGTTGTAAATGCCGCGTGGGCATATCGCAAAACATCGGGGACGGCGTGTAAAAAAAACCGCGCCATTGCCTGCGGGACACCCCGGCCGAAAACAATAACTTTTGATCCCGAAACGGCTTCATTGCCACATTCCAGTGTCGGAGTACAGATTTGTGCAGTTAAAAATAGTGTGACGACCGCCAACAAGCATACCCGTTAAAATAGCCCGAATGGTAGAGACTTCAATCCAGCTGTTGCCTTTAACCAGAAATTCATGGCCTGCAAGTCCCGGCAAAAAACCCTATTCACTGCTCCAGGCAATAAATAATTTTGCCTGCCTGTAAGGTATGAGTCACTCTACCCTTCATTATTTGCCCCCAAAAAGGTGTATTTACACCCTGGCTTTTCCAGTTTTCTGAATTGATCTGCCAGTAAAGTTCCGGGTCAAAGACGCACACATCGGCCGGAAACCCCGGAGTTAAAGCTCCGTTTTTTAAACCCAGAATGTGCGCCGGATTTGCGCTCAGTGCGGCGATTCCCTGTTCCAGCGTTATGACGAGTTGCTCTACCAGTTTTAGCATTAATGGCAACACTGTTTCC
>JBAQEN010000477.1:0-3661 GCA_049286765.1 Methylococcaceae bacterium | reverse complement strand
GGCGCGCGGGGCAATTCAATGCGATGATCTTCAGTCTGGGCTTCGGCCAGCATTTCCTTTTCAAGATCATCATCGCTCTGCATGACCACTTTGTGACCCATTTCCTCAACCAGAATGGCCGCCGTCTCCTGGTCTATGCTTTGATTGATCGTAGCCATAATACCCAGTTTCATCAAGTGCTTGATTACCAAGGCCGCTTTAACACTCATTTTCTGAGCAAGATCGGAGACCAGAATCATTTCCGGTATTGTCACCTCTTTCACTATCGGTGCTACCGGCATCTCAAATTGATGCTTGCCTTCTGGCTGCATGACTCGTTGTGGTTGCTTGCCTTTTTTCTTGCCTCTTTTGGCATCTTTGCCTGATGTGCGCGTGCCTTCGTCCTGTTTTTTCCTGTGCAGCGTTTCCTGTTTAACCGCCGCCTGTTGCCTTACTTTGTCGGCATTTCTTTTGATCGATTCTTCAAGTCGACGTTCTTTCTCTTGTTGCTTTTTCCTAGCCTCTTCCGATTCCTTGGTTTTTACCGACTTATCCTGCTTATTTTTCTTTTCTTCCTTGATCTTCAAGGCCTCAAATTTAGCTTCAGATTCAATCTCGACATCAGGCTCAAACTCGGGTTCGACAACGATTTGAGGCTCAACTTCAATGGTAGCGATTTCTGGTTCCTTTGGAGATGTTTCAAGCGCTTTTTCCTGCTCTTCAACAGACGGTACCGTCTTCTCTGCTGGCTTGACAACTTCTTCATGCACGGGAGCAATTGGCTTGATCTGCTCTACCAGAACTGGTTTATCCTGCTCTACAGTCTTGTGTTCATCAGCAGCCGCAACTTCACTACGTTTTATATAGGTTTTCTTTTTACGCACCTCGACGCTAATTGTTTTAGTGGAGCTGCCGGGGACACTTGCCTGTTTAATTTCCGTCACCTTCCTGCGCTCCAAAGTCACGCGCCGCGGTGAATTGTTAGCCTCTCCTTCCGTCTTTCCATGACGTTTACGCAAATGCGCAAGCAACTTCATCTTTTCATCTTCATTAATGAAATCATCAGGGGTGCTCGCAGATAAACCTGCCTCTTTTAGCTGCTCTAATAATCGCTCCAGAGGTATTTTTACTATCTCCGCTAACTGCCGTACTGTTTTATCGCTCATTTCCTACCCCTTGCCTAACTCGCCCTGTGCCTCTGCAAACCAAGGCTCACGCGCCTTCATGATCAACTTTGCCGCCCGCTCTTCATTCATGCCTTGAAAACTCAACAAATCATCTACCGATTGCTCTGCCAAATCATCCATCGTAATAATACCCTGACTTGCCAGGTCATAGGCCAAATCTGTATCCATGCCTTCCATTTCCAGCAAGTCCTGCGCAGGGTGCGCTGTCTCAATTTTTTCTTCAGCTGCAATTGCACTAATTAACAAAGCATCTTTAGCCCGGCTTCTCAACTCATTAACCAGATCTTCATCAAACCCTTCAATTTCCAGCATTTCACTGACCGGCACATAGGCAATCTCCTCGACGCTATTAAAACCCTCTTCAGCCAGAATCAAGGCTATATCATCATCAACATCCAGTTGATCGATAAACAACTGTTTTATTTTATCTACTTCAGCTTCAGCGTGCTGTTCTGCTTTTGACGCATCAATGACGTTTAGTTCCCAGCCTGTTAGCTGACTTGCCAGACGCACATTTTGCCCGCCCCGGCCAATTGCCTGAGACAGGTTATCCGAGTTTACCGCTAGATCCATGCTATGTTTATCTTCATCCACAACGATGGACTGAATTTCTGCAGGTGACATGGCATTAATAACGAATTGGGCATCACTTGGATTCCAAAGAATAATATCGACACGTTCGCCGGCCAGTTCATTAGTAACTGACTGTACTCTTGAACCTCTCATACCCACACACGCGCCTACCGGATCCAGTCTGGGATCGTTGCTTTTTACCGCAAGTTTCGCTCTGGAACCGGGATCACGCGCTGCCCCCATCACGGAAATCATACCTTCGCCAACTTCAGGCACTTCCAGACGAAATAATGCAATCAGTAATTCAGGCGCCGTGCGGCTAACAAACAATTGAGGTCCGCGCAGTTCAGAGCGCACATCCTTTAAATAACCTCTAATCCGGTCGCCGATGCGAATTGCCTCACGCGGAATCATATCCTCTCTGGCAATATAAGCCTCTACATGACCACCCAAATCCAGATAAACGCTACCTTTTTCGATACGCTTGACAATACCGGTAATAAGCTCGCCGACACGATTCTTATAGGCTTCAACTATTTTTCTGCGCTCGGCTTCCCTGACTTTATGGATAATCACCTGCTTGGCAGTTTGAGCAGCAATACGTCCAAAATCAACTGATTCAATTTCTTCTTCTATAATATCGCCGACCTGAGCTTCAGGATTATCCAATCCGGCAACTTCCAACAAAATTTGCGTGGTTGGAAATTCCACATCGCCGGCACAAGATGGATTAGGAGCAACCACCTCCCACTGTCTATAAGTAACGTAGTCACCGGTTTTTCTGTCAATAGCAACACGTACTCTAATTTGATTAGCGTGACGTTTTATCGTAGCGGTTTCTAAAGCAGACTCTATCGCCTGAAAAATAATTTCTTTTTCAATCTCCTTTTCATTAGAAAAAACCTCCACTACTAACAAAATTTCTTTATTTGCCACTGCGTCCTCCTTTTTCAATTAAGTATTCAGGCACCAAACGCGCTTTACTCATCGCGTTAAAAGGCACCTCATAAATCTGATCGCCTTCCTGAAGCGAAATAATATCGTCTTCAACTTTTTTAATCAGACCGGTAATTTTTCTACGGCCATCAATTGCTTTAAATAGGTTGACTGATACCCTACTGCCGATAAACTGTTCGAACTGACTTATTTTAAAAAATGGTCTGTCCGCTCCAGGGGAAGAAATTTCCAATTGATAGTTGCCTTGTATAGGATCTTCCACATCCAGGACGCCGCTGATTTGATGACTGACCTTAGAACAGTCTTCAACCAGAATTCCATTTTTACTATCAATATAAATTCTTAAGCATCCATGTTTAGGGTGTGGATTATAGTCAATACCTACACATTCATAACCTAAACCTTCAACAATTGGTTCGATTAAGTTGACCAAATGCTCTGGAGCCTGCCTCATCGTTTCCTCACTAATGTTCGCACAAAAAAAAAGAGCCAAAGGCTCTTCCATTAACAATCAGCTGTAAGTTCCACAAACTGAAACCCAAAAAATAAAAAACCCCGAAACGGGGTCCTGTGTATGGTAGCGGGGGCAGGATTTGAACCTACGACCTTCGGGTTATGAGCCCGACGAGCTACCAAGCTGCTCCACCCCGCGATTGATTAAAACATTATAAAGATTTTATGGGATTTAGCAATCTAAATTTTATATCGTAATATTTTTTAAACCTGGTTAAAACAAAAAACGTAGCTTTTTAACAATCTGGTGACGGACAGGTTAGTCTTGTAGTACAGAAAAACGATAGCGGAAACCCGGCAACTTCCCCGTACTGTAGAATCTCAGTCATGGCTGCTGCTTTTGTCATCTACAGGACGCCCGCTAATAATTTTTCGTCCAGTGAACATTGCAGAAATGATACTGCCACCTTCCCTAACCTCGGTGATAATTACCGCTGCAACGTGCGTAACGA
>JBAQEN010000476.1:0-4203 GCA_049286765.1 Methylococcaceae bacterium | reverse complement strand
TTATCCAGTATCTTTGTTATATCAGTAGTGCGCCTGGTATGTGGGCACGGTATGAGGGATATGTGGAAGTGTATGCGCCCGAGGATGAAGGAGAGAGTGATATTTTTACGCGGGCTGTACAGAAATTAGCACGAACTGGCTTTCCTGACCGGCCTAGTCTTTCAAGCTGGCGGCTTGAGCGCATCGAAAAACCATAAGGTTTTTTTCTCTAGTGACAAGTAAAAACACTTGACAATAACCGGCGCATTCTTTAGAATAACAACCTAATAATAACAATAATAATTTAGTCAACGTAACTTAACGAACCGAAAGGAATTTTTATGAAAATATTATCTATCGCAAATCAAAAGGGCGGGGTAGGTAAAAGCACGTTAACCGTGCATTTGGCTTATGCCGCGCTCGATGCTGGCTTGCGTGTGTTGCTGGTTGATATGGATCAACAGGGTAGCCTGTCCATGACCTTCACGGCTACTAAGGGCGCAGCCCCCGGCTTGGCCGCGTCCAGGCTTTACGCCACCGAGGCGAACAACGAGCAACCACAGGTAATCAATGACCGTCTGTCTATCATTCGCGCGGATAAAGCTTTACTGTCAATCGACAAAGCCGAGAACCAAGTTATCCGCCGCCCTGGTTTATCTTTGCGCCGCTTCACGGAAGACTTTGACCTTTGTCTGATCGACACCCCGCCGCTGTTGGGTGTTCGCCTTATGGCGTCATTGGCCGCGTCTGATTATGTGGTAACGCCTGTTTCCGTTGGACTATATGAACTGGCGGGCGTTGCGGATTTAATGGCGACTATTCATGTTATCCGCACACAGGGATTTAACCCGCGCTTGAAGCATTTAGGCATACTCCCCATGAAGGTTAATAGCCGCAGCATAGAGGCGCAAAACGCCCTTGCCACCATACGGGAAAAGTACGGCAACGTAATTATTTCCGAAGTTCTGGCGGAACGCGCAGCGGTTCGCAAGGCGATTGCTTTACGTCGCCCGGTTTGGGTTAGTACCCGTGGCTCAGGGCATTTAAAGGCCGCCCAAGAGTGGCGGGCAGCTTGCGCCGCCATTCTAACCCGGCTTGACATACAATCGCCCTATAACCCGAAACACGAGGTCAAAAAACTATGAGCAAAAGTAACGCTTTTCTGGACGCTGGCATTGATTCCTTGTTCGGCGACACTGGCAACCCAAACGAATACGAAATCTTGGTCAACCTTTATGATATTGAGGTTGGGGTTCAAGTACGGGAGGAATTTGAGGATGATGAAAATGGGCTGGCCGAACTTGGCCGCAGTCTTCGCAAGAGACAATTACAAGCTATTGTTGTTCGCCCGAACCGTGATGGACGTGAAAAACCTTACCTGTTAGTGGCGGGTGAGCGCCGCCATCGTGCCGCCATCCTTGAGGGCTTGCCGCAGCTCCGCGCGCGCGTCATGGAAATGGACGACGAGGAAGCAGAGGATATGCAGCTTGCTGAAAATATCCACCGCAAAAACTTAACGCAGATCGAGGAAGCCAAGAAAATTCAACGTGACCTTGATAGTTTGGGTAATGTTGAGGCAGTGCTTGAAAAGCACCATAAAAGCCGCGCATGGCTCTCTAAGACGCTTTCTTTACTAAACTTGCCGGAACAGGCAAAACGTTTGGTCATCGAAAATGTGAGCGCAGACATTGAGGTTATCAATACGGTTAAAACGATTGAAAAAATCGACCCAGTAAAGGCTAAAGAACTGGTTGATGACCTCAAAGGTACGCGCGGCAAGTCTAACGCCCGCGACAAAGCCGCTGCTATTAAAGAAGAGGTCAAGCCAAGTAAAAAGCCAAAGAAAGAGGAAAAACCCCCAAAATGGCTTGAAGAGCAACGCAAACGGGACGCAAAGCTTGAAGGGCAGGGTAGTGGTGTTTTCGCGGACGAGAAAAACGTAGCCGTCGCCACTGAAACGGGAATCGAGATAAACACATCTGTTTTTCTGTTGCTGGATATTGCCTACAGCGCCATCTTTGTACGCGGCGGCTCCCCTGAAACGGTTCTCAACGCAATGAGCGACATCGACACACGATTGATTGACACCTGGCTCCGTTCGTTCTACGACGCAGGCACAAACGCTAAAGATGCAGGTCGGGCGGTACTTCAAGGGCTTAGAGACAACCATTTTAGCAGTGATCGACATGGGGCGTTTGCTTTGGTCGCCTTCCTGCATGGCGTGGATAATGATGCTAAATACAGTCTGTTGAATATCTTTGGCGACGTTAAGCAATAGTGTTTACCCGGCAGGGCTACAGCCCTGCCTTTTTAATGAGAGATAGGAATAATGAAACTGGTTATTATGGGAATTAACTATGCGCTCTAAAAAGCGAATGACTGCCGTTGAATTCGAGGCTTTACGACCATTGCTTAAAATATCAGAGGACCGCATAGCGGCGGCTCGCGCCGTACTGGTGGACGGCTTGACCTATCAGGCCGCAGGAGATCAGTTCGGTTGGACGCGGCAAGCGGCTGGCGATGCCGTCGATGTTGTGTGGCGGACATTACAGCGCTATCATGAATCACAGAAAGCGGCGGTCAACACCGGGACTTCGTTGCCGGACGGCTGGGAACAGGTTACGTTAATTGCTCCTAGTTACTTGATACCTAAATTCAGGGGCGAAATTGCCGAGGCAGCACAACAACCCATACAGAAAAACAAGGTAGTGAAGAGACCGAAGAACGAAGCATAAAAAAACCCGGAGTGTTGAGATCCGGGTTTAAGTTAGTCAACGTAAGCGAACCAGTCAAAGATAATAGCCGACCGCTTAACGAGCGGTATTATATCAGTATAGGGGATGCAATGAAACGCGCTTTAGATAATAAAAAGGTTACGCCCATTCACGCCGGAGGGGATTTAAAAACGGCACAGGATAAAGGGGACGGGGCGAAATCGCCGCCTGCACAACCGATTAAGAGCCTTCAGTTTGATTTATTTGGGGCGTTTGTCACCAATAATAGAAGTGAGGTATCAAATACAATCGCGATATGGGAACGCATCCCAAAATATTTTCCAACACGTACTTTGGATAAATTACGCCCAGAAAACGGCCATCCAGACCCCTACGAGTGGGAGTATGTTGATAAAAACATTAAATACATGGTTGTTGTACAACCCGCGTTAATCAAGGTTAATGGCAGCTATAAAGCCTATTTTCCAGGTACGACCGAAGAACTGATAGAAGAAGCCATTAAGAAAATCCTTTCAGATCAGCAATACGGCATCCATGACCCGAAAAATAGTGAAACGTGGGTAAGGTTTTCGTTATGTATGCTTTACCGCGAACTAAAAGATAGGGGGTGTACACGAAGCCGGCCACAAATAAAACACGCCATTGAGATAATGAATAAATGCAATATCTCTTTTTTAAAAGAAGGTAAGGAGGTATGGAGTGGTGCAATATTGCAAGACCTTGTAACCGTAGGTCGTGATGATTATATAGCTAATACGGACGCGCAGCATATTGCTCGTTTACCAGTATTTATTTCCAATGCCATAAATTGCCTTGATTACCGCCAGTTTAACTATACTCGCTTGATGAAGTGTAATAGCCCACTTTCCCGCTGGATTTATAAGCAGCTTATTCACCGATTCAAACAAGCCAATCTTTTTAATGATTATCATTTTATGTATGAGGATTTAAAAGGGAGCGGCTTGTTACAACAAGCCAGAGAGAGTGACAACAGGACGAAAGTTTTAGGTGCGCTTGATGAACTTGTAAGCCGGGGTGTTTTAGTGCGTCACACTAATTTAGAGCGTAAAGAAGGGCAGAAAGTAATTAATGTCAAATATACGGTTTACCCTTCCAGTGATTTTATTAAAGAACAGAAGGCGGCTAGCAAGCGAGATACTGATAATGAGACAAAGGCGCAAGATAGTGGTTTGAAAATTGTGTAGAACGATACATTACGCTGAAAACGGTACGTTTTGAAAATCTTCAAATTTCTGCAAAAACCAAAAACATTTTTATGCAAATGAACGGTGGATAAATAAGGTCAAAGTAGAAGATTTAACCCGCAGCAGGTAGAAGATTTAGCCCGCAGTTGTAGAAGATTTAACCCGCAGCATGTAGAAGATTTACCCCGCAGGTGGTTTTTTGATGTCCTTAGACAAAAAAAATAGACTCTTTTTTGTACCAAAGTAGAAGATTTAACCCGCAGTTGAGGTGATAAGTAGAAGAT
>JBAQEN010000475.1:0-3947 GCA_049286765.1 Methylococcaceae bacterium | reverse complement strand
AAATTCTTGCCACGCGTGTCGATTTATTTCCACCTCAATATATTGCCGAGTTTGAAAAACTTCAGGACCAGGCGCCTCCCGTACCGTTTGAAGATTTGCTGCCCCAGATTGAAGAAGATATTGGTGGCAGTATCGATGAAATTTTTTCGGAGGTTGACAGACAACCTCTTGCAGCGGCGTCAATTGCTCAGGTTCATAAAGCGGTACTAAAAGACGGAACACAGGTCATTATCAAAGTTAGACGGCCCGGTTTGCGCAAAATAATTGAGGCTGATTTGCGCCTTTTACAACGTATTGTTGATATCGCAGAATCTGAATCACCCGAGATTCGACGCTTTCATCCGAGAGAAGTGCTCCGCCAGTTTAACCAGTCATTGCGGCGGGAACTCGACCTTGCCGGCGAATGTAGAAATGCGGAACGGGTCGCTGAAAATTTAAAAGATGATCTCAATATCATGATTCCTAAAGTCTATTGGCAATGGACCGGAGAAAGAATTAACGTCCAGGAATATGTCCAGGGAATTCAGGGCAGGGATCTTGAGACTATGGAAAAAACGGGGCTGGATAAAAAGCTGCTGGCAGATCGAGGCACCCACGCAGTCATGAAAATGATTATGGAAGACGGTTTTTTTCACGCTGACCCACATCCTGGAAATGTGTTTTATCTTCCTGACAACAGACTTGCATTTATTGATTTCGGGATGGTTGGCCGCTTAACTGAGGAACGCAGAGAGCAAGTTGTCAGTTTGTTGTACGGCATGGTCAACCACGCCCCGACTAAAGTGGCAGAAATACTCGAAGACTGGTCAAACAATATTTATACGGATGAACAAGCGCTTATCGTTGAGATAGAGGCATTCGTTGATCAATACAGTTCACTGTCCCTGAAGGATTTGAGTCTGACTGCCATGTTAAGCGATCTGATGGCATTATTGAGAGACCATAAGCTGATTTTGCCACCTGATCTTGCCCTGCTGATTAAAGCATATATCACGCTGGACGGTCTCGGCAGATACCTTAATCCGGATTTTAATACCCTGGTTTTTGCGGCTCCGTATATCCAGAAAATCATGCTGGAGCGCTACAGACCGGAGGCCATTGCCAAGCGGGGTTGGCGTAATCTGATCAGTGTCGCTGATTTGCTGTCAAGTTTACCGAAAGATTTGCGTAAACTTATACGAGCATCCAGAAAAGGCGCTTTTCAGGTCGATGTCACCGTCAGACATCTCGATCGCTATGTTAATACGATGGATAACGCCATTAGCCGTTTAACCATGGGTATGGTGACATCCGCGCTCATTATTGGCTCTTCCATTATTATGACTGTAAAAGGCGGGCCGGAATTATTCGGTTTACCGGCGTTCGGTTTCCTGGGCTACACGTTTGCCACGGTGGGGGGTATCTGGTTACTGCTTTCTATTTGGAAAAGCGGCAACAGCCGATGATCACAGACAAGTAGAGTAAAAAAACGCTTCTGACTGCGTCGGGGCTTAATATAATAAACCGCTTTTTTAAATTTAGATGGAATTAGCAATGGAAACTTACCCTGATAAAACCTGTTCGATAGACCGTCTGGTCACCCATCCCAAACTGGTAGCTGCCGCAAAAGCCGGATTGAAAACCCAGCAACGCCGTAATGGTGTTTATGGCTGGCCTGGAGAAGAATTTGAACTGGACGGCATGGCTTTTGTGATGACCGGTTTAACGCGTCAGCGTTTAGGGGATATGACTGATGAAGATGCCAGGGCGGAAGGATACCCCGATCTTGATAGGTATAAAGACATTATTCTGAAAATGCATGCAGGTATGACCTGGGAGCCAGACGGTCTGGCATGGGTGCATACTTTTGCGGCAAAGGCGGATTGAAGTTTTTAGCCTGTTTTTGCCAATGATCCGGCGTGTTGGCGGGTTCGATTGGTTGAGTCACGACTGAATTGCTGTAGTTCAGACTTGCCCGGGAGTCTCCACATAAAATCCGCTTATCTTTCTTGATTTCCCAATGTTATGTTTGCTATCGTGTTGCTCTACGATTAACCGTGTAAAAAGATAATCCCGGGCGGTGGCCGTTTACCGCATTTAAACGACAGCGCCAAAAAAGTAACCCACACCCGCAGTAAGCCCCATCGCCAACGCGCCCCAGAATGTTACTCGAAATGCACCTTTAAAGATGCTTGAGCCGCCGGTATACGCTGCCAGAATGCCCAGCAGCGCTAAGAAAATTAGCGATGCTAACGATACTTCGGTGATCAAGTCCGAAACCGGGGCAATCAATACAATGAATAAAGGCAACATCGCACCAACGGCAAATGTAGCGGCCGAGGTTAGGGCTGCCTGGATGGGACGTGCTGTACCCGTAATAGAAATACCCAATTCATCACGGGCATGTGCCCCCAAGGCATCATGCTTCATCAATTGTTCGGCGACCTGCCTGGCAAGTAAAGGTTCGAGTCCGCGCGACACATAGATGGATGCCAGTTCTTTTTTCTCATCGCGTTCATCTTCCTCCAGTTCTTTGCGCTCTCGCTTTAAATCAGCCTGTTCAGTATCAGCTTGTGAACTGACCGATACATACTCTCCAGCAGCCATTGACATTGCGCCGGCAACTAAACCGGCAATACCCGTTAATAAAATTTCGTGATGCGCTGCATGGGAAGCAGCAATTCCGACAATCAAACTGGCTGTCGAGACAATGCCGTCGTTTGCGCCTAAAACAGCGGCGCGCAGCCAGCCAATGCGATGAGTTCGATGTATTTCGTGATGATGATCAGGCATATTTTATTCTTTATGTTGGTAAAAATTTTGCAATTAATTCAGAACGGCTCAGACTTGCTGAATCGGGCTTCCACACAAAATCCGCCCAATTTATTTGATCTGCGCAAGATAAGTTGACCGCCGTACTGCTCGACTATTGATTGTGCGATAGATAAACCGAGTCCATGACCGTTAACAGCTTCATCCAGTCGAGTTCCGCGTTGAGTCAGCATCGCAAAATCGGCATCAGAAACGCCTGGCCCATCATCTTCAACAATCAGGTGAACAATCCGGTTGATGTCAAAAGATAAGCTTACTCTGGATTTAGCCCATTTACAGGCATTATCAAGCAGGTTTCCAGTCAGTTCCAGCATGTCTTCCCTATCGATTAATAACATGGCCGCCTCTGGTGCAACAAAGCTGATGCTGAGGTTTTTATCCCGATACATGCTTTGCAGCGCTTTGATTAAAGCGGGTATTTCCTGTTTTATGTCGAACATTATAACCGCTGGGCCGGAGCCTGCCATACGGGCTCGCTTCAGAACCCGCTCCATGATGTTTTGCATATTCGTCGTTTGGGTTTGCAGGATGCAGCAAATTTCAGGCTGGGACTTTAATGCAGCTTCGCGCGGGAGTTGTTGCAATACGGTCAAGGGCGTTTTTAAGGCATGGGCGAGATCGCCAAGCGCGTTGCGTGAGCGTTGTAAACGTTGATCCATTACCTTCAACAGCCAATTGACTTCATGTACCAATGCAGCTACTTCTTGCGGTACATCGCTGTCCAGCTGAGTCCTTTTGCCTTGTTCCAATGCTCTGATCTGCTGAGAAATGCGCGTCAGACGATGAAAGCCGCTGCGTAAAATTATGGCTTGTACAATAATCAGCAGCAACAATAATATCAGCGAAATAAGCGTGAATCGATGTTGAAATGTAGTTATCCGCGCCAGGGTAGACGAGATATCTTCAGCCACTGCAATGGTAATATTCCGATCCAGTTTGCTATATCCATGCACCATGACCAGCAATGGTTGAAGCTTTGGGCCTGTGCTATAAAGCTTGCGTTTTTCTCCGGGAGATAAAGCCTGAATGGAAATATCCTGATTTAAAAGCGAGCGGGAACGGATTACCTGCCCATTTGCGAACACTTGATAATAGTCTCCTGAATATGGCTCAAGATAAATGGGTTCAATCTGGCC
>JBAQEN010000474.1:0-1557 GCA_049286765.1 Methylococcaceae bacterium | reverse complement strand
AGGTATTTGCCGGCAACCGTCTGGCAGCCGGTATGGAGCCATATGCGACCTGTTACGGCGGCCACCAGTTTGGATATTGGGCAGGCCAACTGGGTGACGGCCGCGCAATTAATCTTGGCGAAGTGATCAATAAAAAAGGTGAACGCTGGGCATTACAACTCAAAGGCGCAGGCCCTACACCCTATTCAAGAACAGCAGACGGTTTGGCGGTGTTGCGTTCGTCAGTGCGTGAATTTCTATGCAGCGAAGCCATGCATCATTTGGGTGTACCTACCACGCGGGCATTGAGTTTGATGCTGACCGGCGAGCCGGTTGTTCGGGATATGTTTTACGACGGCAATCCCAAAAAAGAACCTGGAGCTATCGTCTGTCGGGTAGCACCTTCGTTTACCCGCTTTGGCAGCTTCCAGATTTTAACCGCTCGCCGCGATCTCGAAATATTAAAAAAACTGGCGGACTACACGATACGCACAGATTTTCCGTATTTGGGCAAGCCATCGCCAGAAGTTTATGTCACCTGGTTTACTGAAGTCTGCCGCAGAACGGCGGAAATGATTCTGCATTGGCAGCGCGTTGGCTTCGTGCATGGGGTTATGAATACCGATAATATGTCGATACTCGGCCTTACGATTGATTACGGTCCTTATGGCTGGCTGGAAAATTATGATCCAGACTGGACACCCAATACAACTGATGCAGCAGAGCGGCGTTACCGGTTCGGCAACCAGCCGCAAATCGCATTCTGGAATCTGGGGCAACTGGCTAATGCCATTTATCCTCTGATTGAACAAGCAGAGCCTTTGCAAGAAGCTCTGGCTATTTATGCAGACACTTTTGAACAGGGCTGGCAAACCATGATGGCCGGAAAACTCGGCCTCAATGCTTTTGACCCGGCCGCAGATGACGCGCTGTGCAATGAATTGCTGAATGTGTTGCAATTGGTTGAAACCGATATGACGATTTTCTACAGGCAGCTTGCGATGATCTCAGCTCAGGATTCAGTCAGTGATGACGCATTGATACTGCCGCTAATGCCTGCCTATTATGTGCCGGAACAACTGACTTCCGGCTACAAAAGCCGCTTGATCAATTGGCTTAAGTCTTATATAAAACGTGTACAACAGGATGCTATATCCGATGAAGCAAGACGTGAACGCATGAATGCAGCAAATCCCAAATATGTGCTGCGAAACTATCTTGCTCAACTCGCCATTGATAAAGCTGAACAAGGCGATTTTGCAATGGTCAATGAGTTACTGGAATTATTGCGTCATCCCTATGACGAACAACCCGGGAAGGAAGAGTTTGCAGCAAAACGCCCGGACTGGGCGCGGCAACGGCCCGGTTGTTCGATGTTGTCGTGCAGTTCCTGATATTAATCAGAGGCTTTTCGCTTCTGCTTTCTTGCCTGTCTCTTAGCCTCTTTCTGTTCACGGATAATATCCAATTCAGTCAGTTCCTGCTCCATCATGGCAGGCGTTTCAAGGCTGATTCTGCCAATCGTTCCGGCGCGTAATTCAGCCAGCAGAATTTTAGCGACTTTGTCCATATCAATAC
>JBAQEN010000473.1:0-2231 GCA_049286765.1 Methylococcaceae bacterium | reverse complement strand
GTTGTACTGAGACTCATAAAACACGGGCCGTATTCCGTTATCGAGGAGAAACAACTCGAGAAAATCCCTGAGTTCGCTTGTGGTTGAGCCGCCTAACAAGGCGATGCGGACATCGATTGCAGCCGGCCGCCCGCTAAGTTCGGTTCGCAACGCACGGCGCTTGCGCATAAGCGCCCCAATATCGAAAGGGTATTCGAGCAGTTTACTTATTGAGGCTATTTCTGAAAAAGATGCTTTCATATCATTCATTGTGTATTGCCTGATTCGTTTATAATCCGAATAAATGATAATATAAGGCAATGACAGAACAATTACAACGACTCTAATATAATATCTATTACTTACTATATACCTTACTCATGTATTCTAGCTTACCCATACATTCTAAATTCGGTTTTCTGAGTTACGAAATCAGCCACATCATTCGCCAGCGCTTTAACAAGGAAGCGGAAAACATCGGCTTGTCTCATGCCCAATGGCGAACCCTGGTGCATCTGTCCGACAATGAAAACTGCCGCCAAATTGATCTGGCCAAAATCCTTGAAATCAGGCCGATTACGCTGGCAAGGCAGATCGACTTGCTGGAATATGCGGAGCTGATCCGGCGTAATAAGGACAGTGAAGACCGGCGCGCTTATCGTCTCGAGCTCATGCCCAAGGCGAACGCCGTTATGCAGGAGCTCTGGGACATTGCCGACGCAGTAGAGGCGAAGGTGCTTAACGCCCTGACTCCCAAGGAACATGAACTTCTAACCACGCTGCTTGAGCGAATCAAAACCAGCATCAATACTAATTTGATACCGGAAGATTCCACCCTCGATGATTAATCCGCCTTAGCATCATCCGATTTAAACCCTGCCATGACATACTTGACAGGTTTTTTTAAATAACATCGGAGGTCCAAGACAGGAAAAAAGATGAAAATAAGGCCAAATGCGCATAAAGCTCTTCTGGAAGCACTTGCAAGGCATGGCTAAGGGTGTTTATAGAATCTTCACGACGTCATCGTTAATAACCCATGTAAAACAATAACTTGTTATACATGGGTTATACGTTTGGATAAAGCGGTTAATCTGGACAAGTTGAATTAAGGACTCTTATGCTCAATCCGCTTCAGCATCGCAAATAAATCGCTGTTGGTTGACAGGACGATAGTGGCATCCTGATTGATAACCTTACGATAGGTTTCCATGCTCTTCATAAAGCTGAAAAACTCCGCCGCCTCGGGCTTTTGTGTGTAAGCTTTCGCATAAATCCCGGTGGCTTTGGCATCGGCTTCACCACGAATTGTCTGCACCTGCTTATAGGCTTTGGATTCAATCTCGTTGATATCGCGATCCTTCTTGCCGGAGATGCGCGCGGCTTCACCCTCGCCCTCGGAACGAAAGCGTTGGGCGATCTGTAACCGCTCGCTGATCATTCGCTGGTAGATGCGTTCAAGCACCTCATGATTGTAATTTATGCGCTTGAAGCGCACATCGAGAAGCTCGATGCCGAATTCAGCCAGCTTTGGCGCAGCGGCGTCGAACACACCTTTCTCGATTATCAACCGTCCGGACCGGATCGGGCGCAAAACGCCGAGTGTACCCTCACCCAAAATTGGACCGGTCAAAGTCTCGTCTTGCAGCGGTTTGCGATCTTTGTCGGTGCGGACAACTTCAATCAATTCGTGCCTGGCAATAGCGGTGCGTGTTTCGCTGCCCAAAATATCCTCCAGTCTGGATTGGGCGCTACGCTCATCCCTGAGCCTGAGGTAATAACGCATTGGATCGGTGATGCGCCAACGCGCAAAGGTATCGACCTGTATATAGGTCTTGTCCTTGGTGGACATTTCGACCATCGGGCCGTCCCAAGCCAGATAGCGTTTATCGAAGCGGTTGACCTCCTGAATAACAGGCATCTTGAAGTTTAGCCCTGGGCTGGTAATAGGTTCGCCGACCGGTCTTCCGAACTGGGTAATGATGACCTGCTCGGTTTGATTGACCTTGTAGGCAGATAGATAGATTACACTCGCTAATATAGCGGCCCCTAACAAAGCCTTTCGCGAAAATGTCATTTAGGTTCCCCCGTCAGTTGCGATGGAAATGGGAGCATCGGCAATATCTGTTGTACCGTATCGTCTACGATAATCTGTTGCCTTGCCTGAGGCAAAACGAGCCCCAATGTTTCCAGATAAATACGGGTGCGAGTCACGGCCGGGGCTTTAACGTATTGTTCGAGCACATTAGTAA
>JBAQEN010000472.1:0-3289 GCA_049286765.1 Methylococcaceae bacterium | reverse complement strand
CACGTCTAGCCGAACGAGGCAGTGAATTCCGGGTAATTTTTGACGCGCTGGAAGGCATTGCCGGTGAACCGGAAGGGATAAACGAAATTCGCCAGCAGGCCGCCACGGAAACCCCTGATGAAACCTTATTGCACATGGATGAAATCTGGGAAGAAGAAGCTGTCAGTTTTATGGGGGCAGGGGATAGTTGCCAGACAAAGGCTGCGCCCGTCAGTCCAGTTGCTATCACGTCGCGCGATCAGTTTCTTCAAGCGCAAAATCGTTCTCATTGAAGGAGTCACATTGTGAGTTATCTCAATACCTTATTGTTCGGTTATTACCCTTATGTCGCGATGAGCGTTTTTATAATCGGCAGCATAGCCCGTTATGACCGTGATCAATACAGCTGGCGTACAGGTTCCAGTCAGTTGCTACGCGCGAAAGAATTACGTTTGGGCAGTAATTTATTTCACATCGGGATATTGTTGCTGTTTGTCGGGCATTTCGTTGGCTTACTGACGCCGCCGGCGCTTTACCACGGCTTGGGCCTGTCCACTTCGGCCAAGCAAATACTCGCTATTGCCGCCGGCGGCGTATTTGGAGGAATCTGTGCCAAAGGTATCTACCTATTGATACGCCGCCGTTTAACCGATGCCCGCATTCGTGCAACCAGTAGCCGCATGGATATTTTCATTCTGCTGCTGATCGGTGTGCAGTTGATGCTGGGATTGCTGACCTTGCCGATATCGCTTTATCACAGTGATGGCGGCAATATGTTACTGTTGTCGGAATGGGCGCAACGCATTGTTACTTTCCGCAGTGGCGCGGCGGATCAAATCAGCAACATCGGAACACTCTTTAAATTACATTTGTTTTTGGGCATGACGCTATTTCTGGTTTTTCCATTCAGCCGTCTGGTGCATGTGTGGAGCGTGCCGCTGGGTTATATGACCCGTCCTTATCAGGTCGTTCGCAGACGATAATCAAGCGCAGGAGGGGTAGAGCGGGAGCGAAATCCAACATATATAGAACCGGTATTGATGAGTTTCGTTGCACTCTACCCGCCCACTTAACAAATGTATTCACACAAAAGTTCACATTATGAATAAAATTCACACTTTGCTATTACTTTCAATAGCATTAGGCATTGCTACAACGGGCTGTTCAGATGAAGCCAAGCACAAGGCAATGGCCGAAAAATACAGCGCTGTTCAGGCCGAGAAAGCAAAGTATAAAGCGATATCAACCCGGGAAATGGCGGCCCACACCGATGAAGAATTGCATCATGCCATGCCGATGCCTGCTGGATCAACGGTTGCGCATAATATTGATACCAATGAAATCGGTCGCAGTGCAGATGATTTGCCGCCGCCACTTAATCGCACAGAAGCACAACTGGTCAGCGTCGATCTTTACACCGATGAACTGGTCGCTGAAATGATGCCTGAAGTGACGTATCAGTACTGGACCTATAACGGCAAAGTGCCGGGGCCGTTTATTAGGGTCAGAGCAGGGGATCAGGTAGAAATACGTTTGAGCCACGGTAAACCGGGCGCAGCCCATCAAGGGCACAATGTGCATACTTCGGCAGAACATGCCGCTGCCGGACATTCAGCGCATTCCATCGATTTACATGCAGTGGTCGGCCCTGGCGGTGGCGCGCCGTTAATGCAAGTAGGGCAGGGTGAAGAAAAAAGCTTCCGCTTTAAAGCCACACACCCCGGCATCTATGTTTACCACTGCGCCAGTCCGCATGTGCCTTCCCATATCGCCAACGGCATGTATGGCATGATCCTGGTGGAGCCGGCCGAAGGTTTGGCAAAAGTTGACCGTGAATTTTATGTGATGCAGGGCGATTTTTACACGACTGGGAAATACGGCGCTAAAGGTTTTCAGGCGCTCAGCAAGGAAAAGTTATTGGCGGAACAGCCTGACTATTTTCTGTTTAATGGCAGGGTCAACTCGCTCAGTGGCGAGCGGGCTTTGAAAGCGAAAGTGGGTGAAAAAATTCGCTTGTTTGTCGGTGTCGGGTCGCATGTCGCGGCCAATTTCCATATCATCGGCGCTGTCTTTGATAAATTATACAAAGACGGCGCCATTACCAATCCGCCTCTGAAAGATGTCCAGACGACTACGATTTCCCCTGGTTCGGCAGTCATGATTGAGTTTACCGCAGAAGTTCCCGGTAAATATTTATTGGTTGATCATAGCTTGTCGCGCGCAATTGACAAAGGCGCTCTTGCTGAGTTGATTATTGATGGCCCGGAGCGGCCTGAGTTGTACCAGCAAGCGAGTCACTAATGCGGCCTATTTTTCACTAACGGACATTTGGATTAATCACTCATGGTAGAACCTGTCGCTTTACAAGATTTCTTTATCACGTTTTTTTCATCCGCTTTAATCATACTGGCAGGTGCAAGTTATGCATTACTGTTTGCCTGGTCTAAAGTGAACTCAAATAAGCGCATAAAAATTGCCGCTTTAGTTTCTTATGCCGTGCTGATACTCTCAGTGGCTGAATTAACAAGGGCTGCACAATTTCAAGGTTACTGGCTGATCATCTCCTATGTGATGGTGATAGGCTATTTTTTTGCACCGGTAGGCATCTGGCATTTGTGTGTCAAAACACATGCTGATGAGTTAATTTCAACAACAACAGAGGAAAAGCAATGAATGAAACACCTTTATGGGCTTCGGAATCATTCTGGAAAAAAACGGCAATCTGGATAACAGCGGGATCATTTTTGATTCTGGTGATATTGACGATGGATTCATTAAGTAAAACCAGCGCGGGCAGTAAACGGGTACCTGCTTACAGCGTCATCAACAAAAAAATCGATTATCAATATAACAAGGAATTGCATAAATTCATGCCGGTTATTGGCGAAAATGAGGTTTTATTCGGCAAGGAATACACCGAAGAAGAAGCCAGGCAATTAGTCGATTTGGGTAAAAAAACCACGCAAGCTAAAAACTGTATGAATTGCCATACCTTATTGGGTAATGGTGCTTATTATGCCCCTGATTTAACCAAAGCCTGGCTGGATAAAGGCTGGATTTCCAGGGACATGCGCGAAGGCATGATGGTGAAGTTTTTAATGGACCCTGAAAACAACGCACGTACTTTTGGCAGTAACCGGAAAATGCCAAATCTGAATATTACCGAACAGGAAGCAAAAGGCATTATTGCCTTTCTAAAGTGGATGTCGAGTATTGATACCAATGGCTTTCCCCATAACTTTAAAACCATCGAAGCGGAAGAATGAGTATGAACACAAGTGGATTAAACGGAGTCATGCACAATGCAAGT
>JBAQEN010000471.1:0-4954 GCA_049286765.1 Methylococcaceae bacterium | reverse complement strand
ATCATGGGCTATCACGAATATTTACCGCTTTGCGCGCAGCATAAAATCCCTATCGTCATCACCGGTTTTGAACCCGTAGATATTCTGCACGGGCTTTACCTATGCATCAAACAGCTGGAAGAAAAGCGCTATCAAGTCGAAAACGAATACAGCCGCGTGGTTAAGGAGCAAGGCAATCAGCCTGCCCAGCAACTGATTCATAAAGTATTCGACGTGGTCGATAGAAGCTGGCGCGGATTGGGTGAAATCGCTGCCAGCGGTCTGGCGTTAACAAATGAGTACAAGCAATGGAATGCAGAGCAGCGCTTTGCAGTAACCACGATTAACACACAAGAACCAACTAACTGCCAGAGTGGCGTAATTCTGCAAGGCCTGATAAAACCGGCGCAATGTCCCGAGTTTGGCAAAAACTGCACGCCTGAACACCCATTGGGCGCCACGATGGTTTCATCCGAAGGCGCATGCGCCGCCTATTACCGCTACCGTCGTTTTGAACATGCCTGATCTGGAACTTAACTGCCCCCTGCCCTTGCAATACGAACAAATCGTCATGGCGCATGGCGGTGGCGGCCGCTTGATGCAGCAATTGCTAAACAGCATTATCGAGCCGGTATTCAGCAACCCTATCCTGAACCAGAAACATGACAGCGCGGTATTAAATGTCAATGGCTCCAAGCTAGCCTTTACCACCGATTCTTATGTTGTGAAACCGCTGTTTTTTTCCGGTGGCGATATTGGCAAACTGGCGGTATGCGGAACCTTGAACGACCTGGCGATGAGTGGCGCAATACCTTTATACATCAGCTGTTCGCTGATCATCGAAGAGGGTTTCGCAATTAAAGACCTGCAACGCATCGTAGAATCCATGCAGCAAACCGCGCAACGGGCCGGCGTGTTGATTGTGACTGGCGACACCAAAGTGGTTGATCACGGCAGCGGCGACGGGGTTTATATCAACACCGCCGGCATCGGCATTATTGGCGAAAAAATCAACGTATCTCCTGCCGGCATTCAGGCCGGCGACAGCATACTCATTAACAGCGATCTGGCCCGGCACGGCATCGCCGTCATGCTTGAGCGCGAAGACTTGAACTTTGAAAGCACGCTAAAAAGCGACTGCGCCGACCTTTCCGGCCTGGTTCAGCATGTAATTCAAGCCGGTATCGACATCCATTGTATGCGCGACCTGACACGCGGCGGCTTGGCCAGTTGCCTGATAGAATTGGCCGGTGCATCGCATCATGCTATTGAAATCAACGAAACCGCACTGCCGATACAACTGGATGTTAAAAGCGCCTGCGAAATTTTAGGCTTTGACCCCATTTACATTGCCAATGAAGGTTGTTTTGCGCTATTTGTGCCAGAAGCGCAAACAGAACAAACCCTGGCCGCTTTACGCCAGCATCCGCTCGGACAACAGGCCTGTTTGATCGGCAAAGTTAAAGCCGCTCACCCGAAAGGACTGGTAACGCTACAAACTGCGATGGGCATCAGCCGGGTTCTGGATTTATTGAGCGGCGAGCAGTTGCCAAGGATATGCTGATCCCGCATCACTTATAATTTGTAGAAACTTGGATTTGATCCTGACGGCTTATAAAATTAATTGCAACTTCATCAGGCATTGACTGGCTGAATTTGACCCAAACCAGCTAATTAATTCTGATATTTAAATGTCGGTTGAGGGCGCTATTTTGGTTATTCGAAATGTAGCTTTTGGAATTATCCAGGTCCGTTTATCATACAGAAATTGTGGATTATACAGTTTAGAAAATCTAGCGTTGAAAAGCCATTCTTGACAATTAAACAGAGAAAGGTGTACGTTAGCCCTATCTGGATAATAACTTGTTAGGTGCGAAAAACAGAGGGGAGTCCTGTGAGTTCAAGCGGCAAAGAAGTCATATTGCAGCCATCAAATGTCGTTGCCCATGTCGATGGCCATTGGCTAAGGAATTACGCAGCAGATTTCCTCGCTGCTGCTCAAGCTTTTCAAGCTCCTGAGAATCGGTTTTCCCCTGTTCGGTATTACTTGATCTGTCATTCCATTGAACTGGCGTTGAAAGCATTTCTTTTCACTGCCGGATACAAGAAGAAAGATCGGAAGAAGCTGAATCATGATTTGGAGAAGGCGCTAGATGCCGCAGAAGGAAACGGCTTGGCGCAATATTTCGAAATTTCTCACAAAGAACGAGAATCGATCGAAAAGGCGAACAAGCTGTATCCAAGAAAAGAGTTTGAGTATTTCGAAAGTCTGGAAACAATCTACGATCCACACGATTTCGAACTCGATGTGCTTGATGGGTTAGCACAGAGGCTTATTGAGAATATCGAAGTGCCGATCAAAGCAACAATCTTTGAATAACTTGCTCAGCTTGGAGTCGTGAATGAGGAAAATGCACCTAACACATCGCTCAAAGGGACGCTCCGCCGCGATGCGGCTCCTCGCCCCTTAGCTCGGCGTTAGGCGTATCAAATTCAAGCCCGCCCTACGGCCCTGATGGGAACTAATATTCTGTAAAGAGGTGCAATTATGCCTAATATTTCTATTGGTTTTCTCGTATGCGCTTATTTGCCTGGCATACCACTATCAATAGCAATTACTTTGCTTTTCCCTTGCTCAATACTTGATGTTGAATCTGACAAGTTCAAAGTAGAAGCATTAGCTCTGTATCTTCTTTTTACCCCACTATTATTTGGATTGCTCCTCGACGGCGTACGTCACACCGTCGGATTATATCTTGAGAACAAGACCAACAAAGATATGCCCTGCAAGCATTTATCCATCTTATGCTGGAACAGAACAGAAATGTTTGTGCTGTTGAAATCTGATAGCTTCAAAAAAGTCTTTTATGAAGAGCACATGAATTATTATCATTTGTACGAATTTGCAATTAATATGTCTATTTCGTGTCTGTCAGCACTTTTAGTAGCAATCTTGAGCTACTGTTTCCTGCATCATTTCGAACTCCCTACGTTAATAATTATTACAATTTCTCTTCTGCTTCTGGCAATAATTTCAGGAATTGCGGCATATGGATACAAGGGTGAGAATGGCAAACTGGTTACGGAATGCAAGAAAATCTACCCTTGTGAACAGAAATAAGGGCCGTAGGATGCGGTGAGCGATAGCGAACCGCATCAATCGCGTAAATTCATGCCTAACGAACCGTTCGACCGCACCCGCGCCCTTCGGCTCCTTGGTGTGTTCCGGCTTCCGGGCCGGGCGTGGGGCGGTCAACGCGGGCGTTGAACGACAGCTTCCGGTTTTTCATTCCCCATTCGCTTAAATCCTTGAATGTCGCAAAGTGGCCGAATTGACCCGATCAGCCCGAATGCAGCGCAAGCGAAATACGGGATAAACATTCACATTACCTGTCTCTTATGATTTATTCGCGTACATTCATATAATGAAGCTCTTTTGAGCCCGTCCACAATTAAGCAAGACGCTATCCCTTACGTATTTGTGAAATGAAGAGTATTAACAATCTGCAACTGTTTGAACTAATCCATACTGGACCGGATTATATTGTATAGTGTCCAAATGACATAGATAATCGGTTTCCTCCCTGATCGTATGTTCCCAAAAATATCTCTGTCAAACATCATATTCACTTCGTTTATATTTTGTTCTGGCTTTCCCCTTCTTTACATAGCGCTTTTTAAATGAGTCTTTTATCGCTCACCAACGTACTGAATAATCGGCATCATTTTCAGGTAAGGTCCATAAAGCGCGCTATGTTGGGGTTCGTACCTCAACCGTTCGCCGACGCAGGAGGCATATTTGTAACCGGCGGCAGACGATGAAAATCCATGCCCGCCCTTACTTCATACGGATTTTGCAGAAGACCCAGCAGCCTGTCCAGTTCTGAGATATCGCCTCGTTCCGCATTTTCAATCGCCTGGTTCAGTAAATGCGCACGCAGAACATAGCATGGATTAACCCGGTTCATCCGTTCCCGGCGTGCGTTCGGCGGTAAGTTTTCAAGGCCCAAGCGCTGACGGTAACTGTCCAGCCAGTTTTGCCATAATCCGGAAAAACCCAATGCCTTTATCCATTCGGAACTTTTAAGGTACAGTTCGAAATCCGCAAGCTTTCGAAAAAAAACGGGATAATCGTCACCTGAAAGGGTCAATACTGACAATAGGCTGTTGATCAAATCGATATCGCCGGGATGCTCCGTGTACAGGCCCAGTTTCAGGCGCATGCATTGCAGATAACGCTGCTGATAAGATTGCCGGTACAGACGCAACAGGCTGGCCGGAACAGTTGGCGATGGCAGCAGCGAGGTCATGGCCTGGGCCAGCGCCAGACAATTCCAGCGGCCGATATCGGGTTGCTGATCGAATTGATAACGGTTCTGGTCGTCGGCCGGATTCGGCGAAAATTCAGGGTCGTAGGCTTCGACAAAACCGAACGGCCCCAAATCCAGCGTTTCGCCGCTGATAGTCATGTTATCGGTATTCATCACGCCATGAACAAATCCGATGCTTTGCCATTCGGCGATTAACGCCGCGGTTCTCTTGATCACCGTTTCCAGAAACCATAATGGCCGCCGTTCCGCTGATTCATTCAAACATTCGGAGAAATGGCGCTCGATCACGAAAACAAACAATTCCCGCAATTCGTCGAAGCGGTCACGGTGATGGAAAAATTCAAAATGCCCGAAACGAATATGCGATTTGGCCATTCTGACTAAAATGGCGGCGGACTGCTTGGGGTCGCTCCGGATTTCTGTGCGGCTGCCTAACACACAAAGGCCGCGCGTACTGGCAATGCCGAGCGCCGTTAACGCCTCGCCGCACAGATATTCGCGAAGCGCCGGACCGAGCGGAAAGCGGCCATCCAGCGTTCGCGAATACGGCGTCAAGCCCGCCCCTTTCAACTGGATTTCATAGGATTGATCGCCCGTTCCCGGCACCTGACCCAGCAATAAGGCGCGGCCGTCGCCCAGTTGCG
>JBAQEN010000470.1:0-2695 GCA_049286765.1 Methylococcaceae bacterium | reverse complement strand
GTTGTACTTAGTAGCAACTAAATAATAAAAATAATAAAACTCAACACGCCCGCTTTTGCGGGCTTTTTATTGCCTGTCATTTAGGATTGGCAATTATATGACGAAAATTTTGGCGTTCATTTTTAGCTCATGACCAAGAATTACTCATCGTTTTGTAGATTCAAATTAGGACTGACCCACAAAGTAAATAACTAAGGCATTTAAATCACCCGTTTCGTTCTGTAATGATCGACAACAACCGGACACTTAACTTAGGCCGTCTTCCTATAAAACTTCCGCTCAATTGCCAATGGTGGTGAGGAGTTTCCCGCACTATGCCAAACTCCCTCATTGTTGCAAATGCTAAATCTACCACCTTAACAAATTTAACCTACTGCTTTACTATGGAATTAAATAGGACTAAAATGGTCTTCATTTTAAAGGGCAGGGTATGTTACGGTTAAGTAAATTAACGGATTATGCAACCGTTATCTTAAGCTATATGGCCAGAGATAATACGCATGTGCATGCTGCTATGGAAATAGCGTCAGCGACTGGAATTGCTTTGCCTACGGTGAGTAAGATCCTTAAGGTGCTTGTTAACGCCAAAGTGCTGATTTCTACACGGGGAGCCAAGGGCGGTTATGCGTTAGCCAGAGTGCCTGAAAAAATTACCATTGCGGCGGTAATCAGCGCTTTGGAAGGACCGATTGCATTAACTGAGTGCAGCATTTCCCATCAGGGCTGCGAACAGGCTACCGGCTGTGAAATTCGAGATAACTGGAGTTTGATTAATCAAACCATCCATAATGCTCTGGAATCAGTAACATTGGCAGATTTGATCAGGCCTGCTCGCTCCCAAGTTCCTGCTTGGGAACAGGAAATCCTGATTCCCGTCGCCAGTTTATATCGTTAAGATAGAGAGTTTTATATGTCAGCAAGTGCGCAAGAAATTAAAAATCTGATCAGTCAGGATTACAAACAGGGTTTTGTGACTGAATTGGAAACCACTACGTTTCCTCCGGGACTGGATGAAGCGGTTATTCATCGGCTGTCGAAGATTAAAAATGAACCTGAATTTATGCTGGAATACCGGTTGAAAGCATTCCGTCATTGGCAAACCATGAAGTCACCGGAATGGGCATTCGTCAAGTTTGATCCGATAGACTATCAGGCTATCAGTTATTATTCAGCGCCTAAACGCAAAGAAGATGGGCCAAAGAGTCTAGATGAAATCGATCCTCAGGTATTGGAAGCCTATAAAAAGCTGGGCATTCCTTTAGATGAACAGGAACGTTTGGCCGGTGTCGCGGTTGATGCGGTGTTTGATAGCGTATCGGTAGCAACGACTTTTAAAGGCAAACTGAAAGATGCCGGGGTCATTTTTTGCCCGATTTCGGAAGCCATACGCGAATATCCTGAGTTGATTAAGCAATATCTGGGCTCAGTTGTGCCGCATACCGATAATTTTTTTGCATCTTTAAATTCCGCCGTTTTTACCGACGGTTCATTTGTTTATATCCCCAAAGGCGTGCGTTGTCCTATGGAATTATCAACCTATTTCAGAATCAACGCCGCCAACACCGGGCAATTTGAAAGAACACTGATTATTGCCGATGAAGGCAGTCATGTGTCATACCTTGAAGGCTGCACGGCGCCGATGCGCGATGAAAATCAGCTGCATGCGGCGGTAGTCGAGTTGATAGCGCTGAAAGATGCGACGATCAAATACTCTACTGTGCAGAATTGGTATCCGGGCGATAAAGAGGGTAAAGGCGGCATTTATAATTTTGTAACCAAAAGAGCCGATTGTCGGGGTGAAAACTCCAAGGTGTCGTGGACGCAGGTAGAAACCGGTTCGGCGATTACCTGGAAATATCCCAGTTGTATTTTGGCCGGAGACAATGCTGTCGGTGAGTTCTATTCAGTGGCGTTGACCAATAATTATCAGCAGGCAGACACTGGCACCAAGATGATCCACATCGGTAAAAATACCCGCAGCACGATTATTTCCAAAGGCATCTCGGCGGGCAAAGGGCAGAATACCTATCGTGGCTTGGTCAAGGTATTAAAAAGCGCAGAAAATGCGCGTAACTATACCCAGTGCGATTCATTATTGGTTGGCGATAAATGTGGCGCACACACTTTTCCTTATGTGGAAGTCAGGCAGCCTTCGGCTAAGGTCGAACATGAAGCGACTACATCCAAGATCAGCGAAGATCAGTTGTTCTTTTGTCAGCAGCGCGGAATATCTGCAGAAGATGCCGTATCGATGATAGTCAATGGCTTTTGTAAAGCGGTGTTCAAGGAATTGCCGATGGAGTTTGCGGTGGAGGCACAGGCGTTGTTGGGATTAAGTTTGGAAGGTTCGGTGGGCTAGAAATTGAACAAAAACTCAAATGAAATAAACAATGCTAATTCAAATAGCATCATAACAAAATCGGTTCTACCAGGAGTTGGTGTAATAGGTTTTGTTATTTTCGGCCTTTATCTCTTCAATTTTCATTATGGCTTATCAATCAATAATGATGATTGGGGAACATTCGGCGATTACTTTGGCGGGATACTTAACCCTGTTATTGCCGTATTTGTACTTTATTTGGTAGTCGAGACTTATAAATTACAGAAAACAGAGTTACAAGAGACAAAAAGATTAATAAATGACCAAGTAAAATTAGCTGCACTGACTGCGCTTCTTAATTCGAATTTAACAAGA
>JBAQEN010000469.1:0-1988 GCA_049286765.1 Methylococcaceae bacterium | reverse complement strand
GTGGGGTCAGGCTATCGGCGGTAAATATGAACAAAAAGAGGGAAAGCAGCTGCAGACCGAAAATATATGAGAGCAGCGTCGAAATCAGATAGGTTTTGCGCTCAAGCACCAACTGCAATTCGTGGCCACTCTGGATATCCCAGGACTTAAGTATTTGCACGCCATAAAACACGGCATACAGGACCATACCGCTGGAGATATAGGCGGCCAGCAGGTTAGCGATGACCGTGGGATGCAGGATCACGCCAGCCCGTCCTCGATTTGGCCATCGCGGAGGTTAACCACCGTATCCACCATCGAAGATTCATAGACCAGAGGATCATGACTGGTGATAATGACGGTTTTGCCCTCCGCTTTGAATTTCTCGATAATTTCCATGAATCGATACGATAGCTTGGTATCGAGATGTGCAGTCGGCTCATCGGCTATGATGATGTGCGGGTCGTTGATTAGGGCGCGTACGATAGAGGCCCGTTGGGCCTCCCCACCAGACAGCCACTCCACCTTGGAAGCCGCCTTGTTGGCTATATTGAGCTCGGCCAGACCTTTCATCGCCCTGCTTTTCAGATGCGCACGCTTTTCACCCAGCGGGTAGGCCGGCAACATGACATTGTCCAATACGGAAATGCCCTTGATGAGATTAGGTTGTTGAAAAATGAAACCGAAGGTCTTGCGGCGAATATCGGTCAAAAACCGTTCCGGCAGACTGGTGATTTCACGTCCCTTCAACTTCACGCGCCCTGCCGAAGGCCGACTCATGCAACCGATGATGCTTAACAGCGTGGTTTTCCCCGAACCGCTGGGGCCTTTAAGCACGGTGACCTGGTTCTCCTCTATAAACAGATTAACACTGTTCAGCGCTGAAAACTCGCTTGGATTACCGGCGTTAAACACTTTTTTTACTTTAACCAGTTCGATCATGACTTATTCTCCAGTAAAGCGCATCGCCGAATCGGGGTCGATGGTCGCCGCTCGCCAGATAGGCACAATGGTCGCCACGGTATAAGGGACCACGGTCAGAAAAAACAGCGTCGTCAGTTGTTCGAGATTGACAAAGGGCGTCAGCTCGAAATTGGGATAGAGACTCGACCAACCCTTGAGTGCCGGTTCGAATACCAGAGAACCGGTGAAAAAGACATGCACGTAGGCCAGAATCACGCCGGTGAAAAAAGCCGTCAGCGAAATCATCGCGCCTTCCCAGAATTTCATCTGGATGACGTCCGAAGTTTCCCAGCCCACGGCCTTGAGTATGCCGATCTCCCGCCTTTCACCTGCGCTCAGACCCGAGGCCTTGTCCCAGGCGAAAATAACAAAGGCAAGCACGGCCGCTGAAAAAATGACGATCATCATGCCGCCGCGCCAGTTAAAAATGGAATCGTAAGTTCTCAGAATCTCGTCCCGGATAATCGGCCGGGCTTCGGGCAGGCGTTTCCTTATTTTCGATGCCACCATTTCCACTTCGCTGGGATTGTTGACTGCAACAGTAACATCGGTGACATGGCTGTTGTCGATGCCGAAGAGTTTTCTGAAGTCTTCCCCGGTGATCAACATCAAATCGGATGAGACCAGTTCCGATTGGGAGGACAAGACGCCCGCAATCCTGAAGTTCATAACGTTGCCATCAAAGGCGCGAAAAGGCATGTAATCGCCCTTGCCGATATTGCGAAGACGTGCAATGCCGTTACCGATAATCAGCGTTCCGGGTTCAAGCACTGCGCCGCCCAGTTCAAACAGGGGGTTTGAATTATCGACTGACTGCGGGTCGCCAGATTCACTTACAACCACAGTGGTTTTGGCGGATGACTTGCATGGCTGAGGCGACCTGCAAGGCCGAAACGGTGCCTCACTTTCAGCCCCAGTGGTTTTAGCTGATGACTTGACAGTATCCGTAGCGCCTCCGTTGCCTGGCGGTGTCAGCAGTGTATAGTTGGCGCTGACAAGACTGTCGTAATAATAGCCCCATAACCGGCTTTCGACGGCGGCCACAC
>JBAQEN010000468.1:0-5496 GCA_049286765.1 Methylococcaceae bacterium | reverse complement strand
GGTGAAGGTTATGTGGTGTCATCGGCGCATCCGCGTCTGGTCAACGGCAAGCCGTCGAAAAATCCGCGCTATCTGGAAACCCGCGCCGATTTGGTTGCACCCTTGCGTAACTATGTCGCCGAAGTCGGCACGAGATTGCACCGAAAAATTCCGCTATCCCATCCGGTTTGTTATGCGGTCGATGCGGTATTGACCGGACGGCGCAATAATCCGCCGGAACCTGAGCACGGCATTCGTCCGCTGGCGGTTTATAACCCGATTCATTACCAGGAACTGCCGGAATTGTTCATGGATTTTATCTGTTCGTTGACCGGCAAATCTCCTTCGACGACCGGCGCGGGTAGTGAAGGCGCGTTGACCAAAGGCCCGTTCAATGCTGTGCGGGCAACGGCGGATTTAAATAACGCGCTGGTATCGTTTATTTTGACCGGCTATGCGGGATTTTCCAGTTCAGCCGGTTTTATCGGCCCGGATGTGCGCGTCGATCATGATATAAGCCTGCTGATTCCTGAAATCTGGGCGCGCCTGAAACACTTCGAACGTCAGCCCGATTATCTGATAGCGCATGGTTATCTGGAAAAACTGGATGACTTTGATTATCAAGGTCAGCGCGTTTTGGCCAGCCGTTTGGGCTACCGGATTACCAGCCTGTTTGTGCATAATTTAATGGGGAAAATTTTCGATAATCCTTCGGCGGTCTTCAGCGATGAGATCTTGCAGCCGGAACGTCAGGATTTGGCCGTGTTTGTCGATGGCGTAAACAATATCGTCGAAACCCAGCAGCGGGTTGCCTGCCAGTATTTCAAAGACGGCAGTATCGAGGAAGCCTGTCCGCCACTGTTTGTGCTGCTGCATATCATGGCCGACGGGCATTATCAGGGTAAGGATGTCAATCATGAAGACGTGCGGACAATGTTTACCCGTCAAAATTTGCTGGCTTCAGATTGGTATCGGGAACGCCTGGAAATAAAACAACGGCGCGATACGGCGTTGTGGCAACGCCATATCGATGATCTGGAAGCGTTTTTACGGGATGGCCGCCATACCACGCTGCACGACAGCATGAAGATGACCGAGCGCTTGCGGGCGGCGCGACAGAAACTGGCGAGTGTGCAGAGCGTTGATTACTTGAATAGCCTTGTTGGAACGATTGGCTCGGACCCGTTAGGCGAAAGCCGGTGCCGGTTGTCGTTTTCGTAAAACATACCGTCTGCTCAGAAATCTTCTGTTATGGAAAATGGAAATCACAGCCACTCGATAGAAAAATCAGAGCCGTCATAGTTCTGCGTTGAGTCACACGTTGTTCAGTAAGCCCTCTTGTCAGGAGAGTTGACGCCGGACAACGTTCCACTTCGTGCAGTGGAAGCATTTCCTTCCTTGACTGCCAACAAGGTTTCTTCGCACCTAATCCCTGAAATTATCATATTGCAGCGGCTGTTCCAGCTTTTCATCTTTTAGCATTTGAATCACTTCCTGCAGATCATCGCGTTTTTTACCCGTTACCCTGACTTTATCGCCCTGAATTGCTGCCTGCACTTTCAGTTTTTTGTCTTTAATCAATTTGACGATTTTTTTGGCTAACAACGAATCCAGCCCCTGTTTCAGCGTAATTTCCTGACGCATCATCTTACCGCTGCCTTTGGCATCGCCTACATCCAGACAGGCTATATCAACACCGCGCCGGGTAAGTTTTGAGCAGACGATACTGAACATCTGCTGTAACTGAAACGTCGATTCAGAAATCATAATCAGTTTGTCGTCAGTCAATTCAAAACTCGATTCCGAACCTTTAAAATCAAAGCGCGTGGTAACCTCTTTATTGGCCTGGTCGATCGCGTTTTTAACTTCGTGGGCATCAAATTCAGAAATAATATCAAAGGAAGGCATAAAATTAAGCTCAAGGCTGGTTAGGTTAACGATTATTTTACAACTGTTTGCAGGCATTAATAACGTCAGCAACGGCCTTAACGCGCAAACGGCGAATGGCTTCGCCAATTTTTGCGCCCTGAAGGTCGCTGTTCACAATAGCGGACGTATCGACGGATGCAGCCGCCTTAGCCGCCAGCCTGAACCTTTCGGCTTGCGGGTAAGGAACGTGTTCAAACCCGGTCCGGCCCCTGGCGTCCGCCTCGCAGGCCAATAAAAACTCATTCAGCGTATTGTTGGCTTTAAATGCGCCTAACACGCCCAACACATCGGTTAATGTTGAGGCGCGTAATTCAAAGGCTCTATGACAGTGCGTGTGATAAAGCATGACCTGGATAGCCAGCGATTTAAACGCGTTTGGCACACGCAAACGCGTACATAATTGCTCCAGAACTGGCAGACCTTTTTTTTCATGATCATAATGATGCGGCCATTGCGCCTCAGGCGACAAGCCTTTGCCAAGATCGTGGACTAATGCCGCAAATCTGACCTCGGGGCAAACCGATAAAAGAGCCGCCTGTTCCAGACAGAGCATACAGTGCAAGCCCGTATCGATTTCCGGGTGGTGCTTCTCCGGTTGCGGCACGCCAAATAAACGGTATAGCTCCGGGAAGATTTTTTCCAGTGCGGCACAGTCTTTTAAGGTATAAAAGAAAGCCGAGGGTGATTGTTCGCCAAGTGCTTTAAATAATTCTGCCCATACCCGTTCTGGAACGAGAAAATCCACTTCTCCGGCTGCAACCATCGACTGCATCAGCTCCCGGGTTTCTTCCGCCAATTTGAAGCCGAGATGACCATAGCGTGCGGCAAAACGCGCCACACGCAGTATGCGCACAGAATCTTCGGCGAAAGCAGGTGAAATATGGCGGAAGATCCGATTTTCAAGATCCTGTTGTCCGCCGTAGGGATCAATAAGCTGTCCCTGCGGCGTCATAGCCATTGCATTGATGGTCAGGTCGCGGCGTAATAAATCCTGTTCCAGGCTGACATCAGGCGATGCATGAACCGCAAAACCCTTATAGCCAGGTGCGGTTTTTCTTTCGGTTCTGGCCAGCGCGTATTCTTCATGGCTTTGCGGGTGCAGGAATACTGGAAAATCCTTACCCACAGGTCTAAAGCCGTGCTTTACCATCGATTCAGGCGTTTCACCGAGCACGACCCAGTCCTGCTCCATGACCGGAAAATTAAGTAATTTGTCGCGGACAGCACCGCCTACAAGGTATATTTCCATTAACTTGGATAAGTTGTTTGCATGTTGGGCTTAGAATAGCACAAGCTTGTTTAACAAAGCGGTATTAGTTAGGACGCACGAGGCATTGAATCAAGCATTAGTTATTAACAATCAGAGGTCAGTTGTGATAGAAGTTTTTTTGGCAAGTATTCTATTGGGCGTATTCACCGGACTGTTGGCTGGGCTTTTTGGCATAGGCGGCGGCCTGGTTATTGTGCCGGTATTGGTGTTCCTGTTTTCGGCTCAAGGCTTTCCAGCGGAACTGGTGCTGCTGATGGCTGTGGCAACCTCATTGGCAACGATTATTTTGACGGCAATTTCTTCCGTTCTGGCGCATCATCGTTTGGCTTCTGTAGTGTGGCCCAAGGTGTTCCGCTTGAGTCCGGGAATTATCGCCGGTGCAGCGGCTGGAGCCGTGATCGCCAAGCAGATATCAACCGATAACTTGCGCCTGGCCCTGGTGATATTTTTAGTGTATGTCGCCCTACAAATGGCCTTGCAAATAAAGCCAAAACCGGGTGCAGTAAAACAATCCAGGGCTTCTGATTATACGGTTGCGTGCATTATCGGCATGCTGTCGTCGATAGTGGGCATTGGCGGCGGTTCACTGACAGTACCCTATCTGGTGCATGGTCAGATGCCTATGCGTAATGCGGTAGCGGTAGCGAGCGCCTGCGGTTTACCGATAGCGGTTGCCGGAACACTGAGTTATGCGCTTTTGGGCTGGAATGCCTTGCACTTGCCTGACTGGAGCCTGGGCTATGTTTATCTGCCGGCTTTTCTCGGGATTGGCCTTAGCAGCATTTTTACAGCGCCAATAGGCGCTAAACTGGCTCACAAACTCCCGGCACAGAAATTAAAACGTTATTTTTCGTTGTTGCTATTTGTTATGGCGGCCAAGTTGTTGTTGCATTGAATACTATCTGTAACTATTCAGCCACAGATTGGCACAGATGCACACTGATAAACTAAAGAATTTTGGAAATGAGTCAACATTTAAACGCTTCTTTTAAAATAAACAGCAAAAAACAGTCTGTTTAATCTGTGTTGATCTGTGGCTGAATAGTTTCATAATTTAAATAATTAACAGAGAATTCATCAATGGAAACCAGGCATTTTGATCCGGTGCAAACCGAGTTGCTCAAAGGAGTAAACCTGATAGAGGCCAGCGCCGGCACCGGAAAAACCTACGCGATAGCGATGCTGGTGTTGCGCTTTGTGGTCGAACTTGGCATCGCAATTGACAAGGTGCTGGTGGTTACTTTTACCAAAGCGGCAACCGAAGAACTTAAAGACCGTGTTCGCAGCAGGCTGGCCGAAGCTAAAAGGGCTTTGGATGGACATACAGAGAATATGGACAGCACTGTTATCGACTGGCTGGACAATCTCGGCATGGAACCGAAACTGATCAAGCAACGCCTGGCTATGGCGCTGCTGAATATAGATCAGGCCGGGATTTTCACGATACACGGTTTTTGCCAGCGCGTCTTACGAGAACACGCGCTGGAAAGCGGGCAATTATTTGATGCTGAATTGACTGATGATCTGGAGCTTATTAAACAGGCTTGTGCGGACGATTTCTGGCGGCGGCAGATTTATAACCGTTCAGTCCGGGAAGCCGCTGTCTTAACCGCCAGCTATAAAACCCCCGATCAGCTGCTTGCCAGCGTTGATTTTATTGCTGGCCATGTCAGCATTTTCCCGGCTGTTGAAAATCTGGATGCTGCGTTAAAAGAGTTGCAAAGGCTTACAGGTTTGGCAGAAACCGAGATTGAGCAGTGTGCAAAATCCCTGATGGAACATTTTGCCGACCAAAAATTCAAATCCAGCTATACCGACGATTTTGAGCTGCACTATTGTGCGTTAAAGAATTGGTTACAGGGGCATACGACACAAATTCCTGACACGGAAGCTTTTGCTTTATTGACCGAAATCGGCATAAAGGATGCTTTAAATGGCACAAAATTCAAAACTAATAAGATTCATACCAGCGAGCAACGAAAAGCCGGTTATCTGGCCGAATTAAAGATCAATACTGCCGCTTTCGATGCACTGGCTAAAGCGTTTGAAAAGGTCACACTGATATTTCGCAGAGCACTGCTGGAAACCTTGCGGATAGAACTGGATAAACGGCTACAGCAGCTTAATGTGATGTCGTTTGATAATCTGATCACCCGGCTGGCTGAGGCGCTGCAAGGAGAAAACGGCATACTGCTGATTTCTGAATTGCGGCAACGTTTTGAAGTTGCTTTAATCGATGAATTCCAGGATACCGATGATAGCCAGTGGTTTATTTTTTCTTCTGTCTTTGCAGCACCCAGCCAGTATTTATATTTGAT
>JBAQEN010000467.1:0-2956 GCA_049286765.1 Methylococcaceae bacterium | reverse complement strand
GCGGAAAGAATCGGGCGAGTGGCATCGTAGCCCCAGCTCCAGGTATTGCGAAACCAGATCTGCGGCAGGATATGCAGCGGGGCAGCGTCCGCGCTGCGGTTATGCGCCGTGATCAACATGAGGATGTCGTCGACGCCGGCCTTGGCGTATTCTATGAACACGTCAAAGTAACGGTTGTCGTTGAATATTCCGGTGTCCAGCAATTCAAATTCCGATCTGTCTCGGCCGCGCCTGCGATTTTCTTCTATCAGTGCCGCATACGGGAATGCCTGTTGCGGATACTTGTACAGCATTTTAAGGTAGGAGTGGCTGGGGGTGGCATCGAGATAGTAATAAAGTTCCTTGACGTCTTCACCGTGATTGCCTTCGCCATTGGTCAAGCCGAACAAGCGTTCCTTGAGAATCGGATCCTGTTCATTCCATAAACCCAAGCCCAGACATAGCCGCTGCTTTTCATCACAGAGGCCTGCGATGCCATCCTCGCCCCAGCGGTAGGCCCGGCTGCGGGACTGATCGTGGCTAAAATAGTTCCAGGCGTCCCCGTCTTCACTGTAGTCTTCGCGCACCGTGCCCCATTGACGTTCACTGAGATACGGCCCCCATAATCGCCATGCCGCCTCGCCGCTATTTTGTGCCATTATGCGCTGTTTTTCAGCACTGAGGGGGCTGCGTTGTTCAGCCTCCGATTGGGATTCGTTGGTAGATTTTGTCATGTAAGCTCCTGCGATGGTTTATATGTTCTGACTTTAGCAAATTGTCGAACTTCATTCTGCCACATTCATTGCCATAAAGCAGCCAATCGCGATCGTCAGAAACTGGCCGATTGAGGTTATTCATTGTTAAGACAGTACGGCAAGTAATTCGTAGGGTTGATTCGAGCGAGCAATCCACCAAGGCGAGCCATAATAACGAAACAGCTCTCGGAGTTTTCCAGATAATTTTTCTGTCTGGTGAATTGATCAAAGATAATTCTTTATGCTGGCTGGCAGTGTGCTAAGCCGAAACTGCCCAACATGCTGGGCAGCTGAAAAAAATATATGATAGCTTTCTTCTGCGGTATTATAATTCGGAGAATTCCATCTTGTGGTTTTGTTATCTGGAGCGTCTACTTTTAGCGCTTTCAGGGTTGACAAGGGCGGAAAGTTTGAACCATTGAAGTCGGCTTTCGTCGATGGATAGCACAGCTTTTCTTTATGAAACAACAGGAGGTTTATAATGCGATTTTTGTTATTAATAACTCTTAGTTTGACTGCAATATTATCCTACGCGCAGTCAGTCAACAATCCACCGCAAGGAAAAGCCGCTATCAATCCTCAACCGGAAAGCATGATGAGCCATTCCGTCGAAAATGATCTGTTGGGGTTGCCACCCGTACCCATCCCTATAAACAATCCGCAAACCTCCGCCAAAATAGAATTAGGCGATAAACTGTTTCATGACAAACGATTTTCTGTCGATGGTACGGTCAGCTGTGCGAAATGCCACGACGACAATCATGCGTTTACGGATGGTCTGGTTGTTTCGGTTGGCCATAATGGACTTACCGGAACACGCAATGCACCTACTATACTGAATGCCGCATTCAATCAATCCCAGTTCTGGGATGGACGCGAACCCGATCTGGAAGGCCAGTCCAAGCAGCCTCCGATCAATCCGGTAGAAGGCGGCTTGGCCAATCATGAGCCGATACTCGAAACCGTCCGCAAGGATACTTACTACCCGGCGGCATTCCAATCTGCATTCGGGGTAAGCAGCGAAAAAGTAACCATTGATCATATAGCGAAAGCGATTGCCAGCTTCGAACGCACACTCATTTCGGGAAATTCGCCGTTCGACCGTTATTACTTCAAGGGTCAATCTGATGCGATGACAGATGCTCAAATCCGTGGATTCAATCTTTTTATCGATCAAGGCCGATGCGTTTCCTGTCATACCATCGAACAGGATCAGGCGCTCTTTACTGACAGCCGCTTTCACAATATCGGCATCGGCATTAATCAGATACAGCAAGACGTTCCCCGTCTGACTAAAGCATTTTTGGAAGCAAAAAATAAAGGCGGAAATGTCGACGTCATGGTTTTATCGGATAAAAAATCTTCCGAGTTGGGTCGGTTTGCGGTGACCGACGAGTTAAGCCAAATCGGCGCCTTCAAGACACCTACATTGCGCAATGTTGAATTGACCGCACCCTACATGCATGACGGCAGTCTGAAAACTTTGAAAGACGTGATGATTCACTATAACAACGGCGGCGTGACAAAAGCCGGAGACCCTGTCAACGATTTTCTGAGTGGCGGCATACGTCCTTTAAATCTGACCGACGCGCAGATGGAAGATCTGGTGACATTTATGAAGGCCCTGACCAGCTCAAAGTTCAGCCCCAAAGATGCCAGTCCTGTGCCTACCCAAGCTGCAAACTGAAAGAGGAATTCACTATGAACACATTCAATAACAGTCGCCGGAATTTTATCAAAAACGCCGGCGCTTTAGCTCTCGGCAGCACTCTACCTTTCAGTCTGGTTGAACTGGCCTTTGCGGAGAGTGACCAAAATTTCACGTTCGCCTATATTTCCGATGCCCATCTCCAGCATATCAAGGGAACCAGCTTCGTCAGAAACTGGGATCGGGGTCTGATTCGCGCCGTTGCGGAAACCAATCTACTGACGCCAAAACCGGATTTTGTCATTTTCGGCGGCGATCTGGCGCAGCTCGGCAGCAAAGCCGAACTGGATCACGGCGCTGAAATCCTGTCGGCCTTGCAAGGTAAAGTCCATCACGTTATGGGTGAACATGATTATTATCTGGATCTAGGCGAGTATTGGGAAAAGCTGTTCGGCCCCCAATACCACAGTTTCGATCATAAAGGCGTGCATTTCATCGTGCTGAACAGCATCAGAACCTATGACGACTGGACTTTCAAACGCTGGCCCACCAACGAACAACGCATGCTGGAAAT
>JBAQEN010000466.1:0-1840 GCA_049286765.1 Methylococcaceae bacterium | reverse complement strand
ATACTAACCTTGCTACTCTCTCTAACTGCCTGTACAGCCCTCCCGCCTAAAAATACTGACAATATCTGCGCTACCTTTAAAGAAAAGGAGGACTGGTACGGCAATGCCAAAGAGGCATTCGAGAGATGGGGTGTACCCATACATGTACAAATGGCGATCATGCATCAGGAATCCCACTTTGTTGCCGACGCCCAGCCGCCTCGCACCTGGTTGCTGGGCTTTATTCCCTGGTTTAGGCCCAGCAGCGCCTATGGTTATGCACAAGCAAAAGATGAGACTTGGGACAACTATCTCGACAAAGCAGGAGACTGGGGCGCAGACCGCGATGATTTTGCCGATGCAGCCGACTTTATCGGCTGGTACTGTGAGATCAGTCACAATCGATTGGGCATATCTAAATTGGATGCAGCAAATTTATACCTGGCCTACCATGAAGGACATGGCGGCTTTCAATACAAAAGTTATTTGAAAAAACCGTGGTTACAGCAAGTTGCTAACAAAGTCGCCAAGCGAGCAACATTATTTCAACGTCAATTAAGCGCCTGCGAAAAGGAATTACAAAGCGAAAGCTGGTTTTTTTGGTAAACTGTCATTTTTACGTTAATAAAGGGCAAAAATCGTGAGGAAAATTCAAATTCAAGTTCTTTCAATCGTCACCGTTCTTCTTATAGGATTCACTATGTTTTCAATGGCCAATGCCACCACCCCTGAAGAAAATAAAGCCGCAGGCGTAGCCTTTCTGGCAGAAAATGCTAAAAAACCCAACATCGTAACGACTGCATCTGGATTGCAATACGAAGTGTTAACACCGGGAACAGGCGCCACCTCACCTTCAGCAACTGATAACGTTACGGTACATTACAAGGGCACAACCATTGATGGTGCAGAGTTTGACAGTTCTTACAGCAGAGGGGAGCCAGCCACATTCCCGCTAAACAGAGTAATCGCCGGCTGGACTGAAGGCGTGCAATTAATGAAAGAAGGCGCTAAATACCGCTTTTACATTCCATCAGCACTCGCTTACGGCGAGCAAGGCGCAGGCCGTGCAATTGGCCCGAATGCCGCATTGATCTTTGATGTTGAGCTGATTAAAATCCAATAAAAATAAGGCAAAAGGCGTAAGATGTAAGGCGAACGCGCCTGCATCTTGCGCCTTTTTCTTTTTTACCTCGCACCTTTCGCTTTATTCTTATGCCCACTTACCAATTATTTGCTACCACGCCCAAAGCGATGGAAACCATCCTTACCGATGAACTCCAGGCACTCGGCGTAAAAAATATCAAGGCCACCATGGCCGGCGTAGCTTTTCAGGGAGACCTGGAAACGGCTTATCGCGCCTGCCTGTGGTCAAGAACAGCAAATCGGATTCTACTGGTATTAAGTTCTTTCGAGGTAAAAAATCAGGAAGACCTTTATAACGGCGTACAAAAAATCGAATGGTTCGAGCATATTAATCCTGAAGACAGTTTTGCCGTCTCGTTCAGCGCAAAAAACTCAGCTGCGATTAACAACACCCACTTTGGCGCTTTAAAAGTTAAGGATGCCATCGTCGACCAGATGCGGACAAAGTTTCAAAAACGCCCCAGCATTAATACCGAACAGCCCAATATCCGCATCAATGTTTATCTGAATGGCGAAACCGCTCAGCTCAGTCTGGATCTTTCCGGTGAAAGCCTGCATCGCCGTGGTTATCGGGACGTCAACATCAAAGCCCCGATGAAAGAAAATCTGGCTGCCGCCATGTTACTTCGCAGTGGCTGGCCCCAAATCGCCAAGCAACAAGGGTCGTTAATAGACCCGATGTGCGGATCAGGAACGCTACTCCTGGAAGGCGCAATGA
>JBAQEN010000465.1:0-3598 GCA_049286765.1 Methylococcaceae bacterium | reverse complement strand
CGAATTAAGAGCTAAATTAAAATCTAAACAAACAATGAGTTATCTTAATTGGCAAATAGACTTTTAATTTTTGTCATACGTAAGTCATTGATTGTTATTAAGCTGTCTTTTTCAGCTCTTAATTCACATTATAATTGAAATTGGTATAGGGCATTAAGTGATAGGGACTTTCGCCCCTACACTCGGATGAATTCACTAATTTTGTTCTTGCTTCAGTTCTTGAGGCTGTTGCTTGATTTCTTGAGGTTGTTGCTTCATTTGTTGACGCTGTACCTTCATTTGTTGGCGTTGTTCCTTCCTTTGCTGGCGATGAGTTTTTCTCTGTTCCTGGTGGGTTTTCATGAGTTGCAGTTGCTGGTTTTTTAGCTGTTCTTTTTTGACAGGGTCAGTCTCAGCCAAAATCTGATTTGAAAGGTCGTGCATCATCAACATGTGTTCCTGCATAGCGCGCATGTGCTGATCTTTTTGTTCTACAGTCATGCCTCCAATAGCTCCCATTCCCATACCCTGATTCATATCCATACCCGGTTGCATTGGCTCAGCAACTTTTTGCGGCTCCACGGCGAAGCATGTAGTACCTAAAGGAAGCAACAGTAACAAAGCAGCGGTTGTTTTATATAAATTTTTCATTGGATTACCTGTGTTTGGTTGGTTGAAGTTTAAAAGTTATGCGAAACTCTGGGAGTTCGACAGGCATTAAAAGTTCCCTGATTCTTTAACAACGGAATATGAGGTATTTCTACAAAACTTTGCGTTGAAATTCTTACACAAGAATTTTCACCCGGCGTTTCCTTGTGCATTCTATATTAATTGGATCTGCCAATACCATAATAAACAATCCCTTGTTTCTTAAGTAAATGAGGCTGATATAAATTTCTGCCGTCAAAAATCACCGCGTCTTTCAAGGTATTTTTTATCAGCTCAAAATCAGGGCTCCAGAAGTTTTTCCATTCTGTTACTACAATCAAGGCATTCGCACCCTGCAGCGCTTCTTCGGCAGTCTCGACCAACGTTAAACCTGGCTTATCGCCATAAATCCTTTTTGCTTCAGCCATCGCTTCCGGATCAAAAGCTCTGACGGCGGCGCCCGCATCAATTAATGCTTCAAGGATTACGCGGCTGGGCGCCTCTCTCATATCATCGGTTTTAGGTTTGAACGACAGACCCCACAACGCAAAAGTTTTGCCCTGCAAATCACCCCTATAATGCTGAACAATTTTATTGATTAAAACCTGTTTTTGACGGTCATTGACATTTTCAACGGCATTCAGCAATTCTGCTTTATAGCCCATCTGTTGCGCCGTGCGTTCCAGCGCCTTGACATCTTTAGGAAAACAGGAACCGCCATAACCGCACCCAGGATAAATAAAAGCATAACCTATGCGTGAATCTGAACCTATGCCGTTTCTGACATGCTCTATATCGGCACCCAACAATTCAGCTAAATTGGCCAATTCATTCATAAAGCTGATTTTAGTAGCCAACATCGCATTAGCAGCATATTTGGTTAATTCAGCCGAGCGCACATCCATGGTTATGATGCGCTCATGACTGCGATTAAACGGCGCATAAAGCGCTTTTAATAATTCCGCCGTTCTTGGATTATCGGTGCCGACAATAATACGATCCGGTTTCATGAAATCATTAATCGCCGCGCCTTCTTTTAAAAATTCAGGATTTGACACCACATCAAAATCAATATCCACGCCACGTTCAGCCTGCACTCGAAGAATTGTCTCCTTCACCTTATCAGCCGTGCCAACGGGTACGGTCGATTTGTCAACGATAATGCGGTAGTCATTCATATTTTCGGCGATGGATTTGGCTACTGCCAGAACATATTGCAGATCGGCTGCGCCATCCTCATCAGGCGGAGTACCTACTGCTATAAACTGAAAAACACCATGACTGACGGCTTCCTTTATATCCGTGGTGAATTTTATTCGCCCTGCATGTTGATTGTCTTTAACCAGTTCGTCCAGCCCCGGTTCATAAATCGGAATAATGCCTTTCTTTAAATTATCAATTTTTTGTTGATCGACATCGATGCACACGACATCATTACCAGCCTCGGCCAGACAAACCCCCGTTACCAACCCTACATAACCAGAACCAAATACAGTAACTTTCATTTTTATTTCCTAAGATGGCGTAATCAATTGAGCAATTTCGCTCTATATTGTAACTTATTGACTTATTGTGAGTACACCATAAGCCTCTTCCAAGGTAAAATGAGGCTGACAAACACTGAAATCTTGTTCATGGCAGGAGAATGAAACCAATTATGAACATAAACGATCTGAATTTTGGAACAATTGGAACAGATTCTAACCGGCAGCCAAGGCGATAATTAGGCAACTAAACAACTTGCAAAAAGATTGCCCAAAATTACCAAAACCATTGATAAACGAGTCTTAAAAAAACGGCTTAAGCTATCCCCCCCTACTTGTTCTGAGTTTTTTCTATTAGTAAATACTTCCGTCATACCACCGAATTATGAAATCAACATTAATCGTTAGCGCTGTTCAGCAGCCCTGCAATAAAGACAGACAAACCAACCTCGATTTTTCGATTGCAAAAATACATGAAGCTGCAGCAGCCAATGCCGACCTGGTGGTATTGCCCGAGCTGCATCTGGGACTCTATTTTTGTCAGAACGAAGATTATAATAATTTTGATCTTGCCCAGTCCATTCCAGGACCGGCAACAGAAATTTTGTCAGCCGCGGCCAAAAAACTGAAAATCGTTATCGTTTCAACCATCTTTGAAAAAAGAACGCCAGGGCTATATCACAATACCGCCGTAGTATTTGACAAGGATGGCAGCATCGCCGGCAAATATAGAAAAATGCACATACCCGATGATCCCGGTTTTTATGAAAAGTATTATTTCACTCCGGGCGATCTGGGTTTTAAACCGATAGATACCTCAATTGGCAAATTAGGCGTATTAGTCTGCTGGGATCAATGGTTTCCGGAAGCCGCCAGATTAATGACCTTGGCGGGCGCGGAAATTTTAATATACCCTACCGCCATCGGCTGGGATCCGGAAGATACACCTGAAGAACACCAACGCCAACTGGATGCCTGGGTCACTATTCAGCGTTCTCACGCCGTCGCTAATGGTATTCCGGTCATTTCCTGTAACCGCATCGGCTTCGAGCAGGCGCCCGGCTCAGCAACAGGTATCAACTTCTGGGGCAACAGTTTTATAGCAGGGCCCCAAGGAGAAATAATCACCCAGGCCAATGCTTCAGAAATAAAACTATTAACCTGCTCACTGGATAGCTCACGTATAGAGCGAGTCAGACAAATTTGGCCTTATCTGCGCGATCGCAGAATCGATGCCTATGGCGATTTAAGCAAACGTTTTATAGATTAGCCCGGTAGCCCGGATGAAGCGGTAGCGGAATCCGGGGGTTCTCAGGCACGCGATCCCCGTATTACGCTACATACGGGCTATTTGCTACGCTCCTAATTTTCCGGTGAGCAAGGCGTTAGGCATATTCAATCACTATGGCTGAAATTGTTGACTTTGGAAAGTGGGCTGCTGCAATTGGACAGGCTTTTGTCGCATTCGGCAGCATTGAGCATGTGAC
>JBAQEN010000464.1:0-1606 GCA_049286765.1 Methylococcaceae bacterium | reverse complement strand
GGCTTAAGCCGCTCGAAAATAATTCCTGGCCCTTGGCAATCTTTGGTCGAAATGGTTTATGGTTTTATTTTGAATATCGCGGATGAGACAATGGGAAGCAAAGGTCGAAAATATTTTCCATTTATATTTACAATTTTTACATTTATTTTTATGGGAAATGTAATTGGAATGATTCCCTATACCTATACGTTTACTAGTCAAATTATTGTCACTTTCGGTCTGGCGATTATCGTTTTTGGAATGGCAAATGTGATTGGCTTTATGCGTCATGGTTTTCGTTATTTTACCCTTTTTGTTCCCAAAGGGTCGCCCATTTATATGTTGCCGCTTATTGTTCCCATTGAAATTTTATCGTATTTGTCTCGACCGATTAGCCTTTCAATTCGTCTATTTGCGAATATGATGGCAGGGCATACCATGTTAAAGGTTTTTGCAGGATTTACGGTTGCCATGGGCATCTTTGGGGTAGTACCTCTGTCCGTTAACATTTTACTGATTGCCTTTGAAATATTGGTTGCAGTGTTGCAAGCCTATGTGTTTACAATACTCACTTGTATTTATTTTCAGGATTCCATCTACTTACATTAAAAAGGAGAATATTATGGACGTTGAAGCAGCACGAATGATTGGAGCAGGTCTGGCCGTATTTGCACTGGCTGGCGTTGGATTAGGTATTGGACTCATTTTCTCATCCCTGATCAGTTCTATTGCGCGTAATCCTTCAGCACAGGAGAAAATTTTTCCGATTGGGATTTTGGGATTTGCGCTTACGGAAGCAGTTGCGCTTTTTGCCCTTTTGATCGCTTTCTTGATTTTATTCACATAAAATAGAAAAAGGGGTTTTCTGATGCCTCAACTCGATGTCGCCACTTTTCCCTCCCAGCTTTTTTGGCTGGGGACGTGTTTTCTTTTTCTTTATTTGATCCTGTCCTCTTTTTTGATGCCAAAAGTGGCAACCCTATTGGAAAAGCGGGATGTGATGCGTGAAGAAAAACTAAACCTTGCCAGTACCTATCGGGAAGAAGCAGAAGCTTTGCTCTTATCCTATGAAAATGCTCTAGCTCAAGCCCGCAAAGAGGCTCATCTTAATTATCAATTGATTGTCAATGAGGTTGCTCAGAAAATGGCTGAGAAAAAAAGGGAAATGGTTCAGAAACTGCAAGAGCGTCTTCATGTCGCGGAACAGGATCTCTATCGTGCTCGCATTGAGGCAGGCACAGATATTCATACAGTTGCTCAAGATATCGCAGGAGATATCTTGAAAAAATTAACGGGTTATTCTTATTCTACTGAGCAATTAATTGAAAAAAAGGATCATGAATAATGTCATCTGAACCTTCCTTTTGGACAGTAACGTTTTCAAAACCTTCGTTTTGGATTTTCATTGGGGGGATCCTTATTGTCTTAGGAATTGGAGCAAAAATGCTTATAAAAGACAGTAATGAATATGGCTTTGCCTATGGCTTGTTAGTTGTGATTGCTCTTATCAGTTTAGTCGTTTCTTTTTCACTGATATTTGGATAAAGGAGAAAAAGAGTATGTTTTCTACACCTGATTTCTGGGTTTTTATAGCATTCCTCTTATTTCTTGTCTTTTTTGGGAAAAA
>JBAQEN010000463.1:0-10203 GCA_049286765.1 Methylococcaceae bacterium | reverse complement strand
GCGCTACCCATTCAAAAATAAAGAGTAACAAATAAATCGATTTCTTACATGTGGTATGGCATTGCCAGTATCATTTAGTTTTGATTCCAAAATATCAATACAAAATATTGAGGGAGTTTTTACCGGTGAAAAGGACAGATTGGCCCCCTTATAGGGGGTTAATGCAATTCCATGTCCTGTGGGCATGGATATTGAATTTCACTTGCAATTAATTTGAGCTCAAAACTACGTTGATTGCAAGCCCGACTGTTATCAGCCCGACTGTTATCAAACGCGAGCCGTTACAATTAATTTTTGCTACTGACATATGCAACATGCAACCCCTTGATTTCATGTGGGCGGCGCAATGTTGCAAAACTTACCCTTTACGCAACGCACCGGTTCTTCCTCAAGCGTCCACATCAGAACATAAAAATAAAACCGGACGAAGCCCGCTTTACGTGGGCTTTTTTATGCGTATCGAAAATTTGAACGACTGGTCTGTGGAGTAATCAACAAATCACAAAACTGCATGCTTCTGTCGAATCACTTCCGCTGCTTCAAATTGCCAATTTGACAATGATTCATAGCCATGATTGAATTAGTGTACACTAATTCGAATTTAGGGTTTAGCCATGACTACTGATACTGAGAAGAAAGCAAAACCTGGCAGGCCAAAAGGCAGAAATGCCTATGGGGAATCCACTATACCCATACGTATTCCGAAAAGTAAAGTCACACAAATCACCGAATACCTTAAACAATCTGCGTTGAAAAATAGTCCTGATACGATAGATTTCTATGAACACATCAGACAAGTATCTGTACCAGAAGTAAGTGTTGAATTGTCCCTCTATTCCTCAAAAGTTTCTGCCGGGTTTCCTTCACCCTGTGACGACCATATCGCAAAAAGATTAAATATTCATGACTATTTAGTCGATCAAGAAGATGCCACGTATCTGGTCACAGTCATTGGATGGTCCATGCGTGACGCTGGATTACTGCCTAAAGACGTGGTCATTGTTGACCGTTCTAAAAACGCCAAGGTTGGAAATATCATTATGGCGATGATTGATGGGGAGTTCACGATCAAGCAGTTAGCGCTCGGTGAAAACGGGAATCCAGTTTTACTACCGGCCAATCCAGACTTTAAGCCCATTGAAATTACAGAGAGTATGGACTTTGAAATCTGGGGCGTAGTGACGGGATCGATTAGAAAATACGCCTGATGACGACAATAGCCTTAATAGATTGTAATAATTTTTACGCAAGCTGTGAAACGGTATTCAACCCAAAGTTGAAGGGCAAGGCTATCGTGGTTCTCTCGAATAATGACGGCTGTTGCGTTAGCCGTTCAGAAGCCGCCAAACGCTTAGGCATCAAGATGGGTGCGCCCTGGTTTCAAATTAAGGACCAGTTTAAACCAGGCGAAGTCATTGCTTTATCGAGTAATTACGAGCTCTATGCTGACCTTAGCAACCGCGTCATGAATATACTCCGCCAATTCAGCCCGGACCAGGAAATATACTCGGTGGATGAAGCGTTTATTTCAATGTCCGGATTTGGCGATAAAGATTTGACCCGTTACGGCAAAGAAATTAAAGCTACGATTTTGCAATGGACTGGATTGCCTGTATGCGTGGGCATCGCCAGCACAAAAACGTTGGCAAAACTGGCCAACCATTGCGCCAAAAAGCGGCCGGAATATTCCGGGGTATGTAACTTTAATGCCATACCTATCAATATCATCAACCCAATTTTAGCCTCGATTCCCGTCGGTGAAGTCTGGGGCATTGGTTCAAGACTTTCGGCAAAACTGAATCAGTTAGGCATTCTTACCGTCCTCGATTTAAAACAAGCCCACTCCCGTACCCTGCGCGATAAATTCAGCGTCGTTATGTCCAAAACCATTGCTGAACTTAATGGCATCACCTGTATTGGCCTGGAACAAGTGGCTCCGCCTAAACAAAACATTGCCAGCACCCGCAGCTTTGGCATTCCTGTTACTTCGATAGAAAGCCTGATGGAATCGGTGACACTGTATACATCCCGTGCCGCCGAAAAAGCACGGGCGCAACAAAGCCATGCTAACAGCATCAGTGTATTTATCCAGACCAGCCCGTTTGCCCAGCACCCTTACTATGGCAACTCCTTAACGGTCGCATTACCTTCACCGACCAACGATACCAGGCTATTGGTAAAGACGGCCTTATGGATAGTGAAGCGACTTTATAAACCTGGCTATGTTTATCAGAAAGCAGGCGTGTTACTGAACGATCTGGTGCCGGACGCAGGCAGGCAACGGGATTTATTTTTCGATGCCCAGGAATCAAACTATGCGCAGAGCGCTAAGGTGATGGCTGTCCTCGACGCCATTAACCAGCGCTACGGAAGACAAACGTTAAAATTGGGGAGTGAGGGCTTTAAGGCACCCTGGAAAATGAAGCAAAACTTTAAATCGCCTGGCTATACCACCCACTGGAATGAATTGATTCAAGCGTCGTAGGCCGTCGATGACTAACCTTTTGACGATATAAACTACTCTATACGGAAACTTCTTTTGATAGCATCACCTGAGAAAAGTTATGGCAATGGCTCAATACACTCTGGGCCGTTATGCCTCGGGTTATTGACAAAATTGCTGACGGGTATGGCTTCCATGTCGTCATAAGCAGAATCGTCGGCTAACAATGCTAACAGTGATTCCTTGGGCTGATTAGGTTGTAGCCATTGCTCATAATCTTTGGGGGCTAAAATAACCGGCATCCGGCTATGAATGTTCTGCATCTTATGGTGGGCGGCAGTCGTGATGATGGTGCACGAATTAATGGCTTCCTCGCCTTGCTGCCAATGCTCCCACAAACCCGCAAAACCGAAAATATCCTGATCGGGCCGGGTGATATGATAAGCCTGTTTAGTCCCGTTTTCTATCGACCGCCACTCATAATAGCCTGTTGCCGGGATGATGACATGATGCTGTTTAAAGGCTGCCCGAAATGAGGGCTTGTCAGCAACCGTTTCCAACCGGGCATTAATAAGGTTGTAACTCATCTTTCGATCTTTCGCCCAGGAAGGAATTAATCCCCAGTGCAGGAACTCAGTCTTGGCTTCAGGCATAATCGCCAAGATATCGCGGCCTGGATTGATGTTGTAATCAGCCCTGAATTCTGGCGGTATGCTGAGGTTAAAGTGCTTCCTGACACTTTCAGGAAGCGAAAATAAGTTGAATCTGCCGCACATTGGATGATACCAACAATTTCGATGACGACACTATACCGAAAGACACTATTAATACAAAGACATTGATAATTCTTTATTCCAGTAATGAAGTTACTGGTGTTTGTTCTGTATAGGTGGTTTTAAGAGACGGGTCACAGTGAAATTGTTGTAGCGGCTTGCATTTATTTACCATGACCGCAAATGTTTTTACAAGGAATACCATCACCGTTTTTATCCAAACGCGATAAACCGCATTGAGTCAAATAGAACTTAGCCTCTTCGCATGAGGTCATTTCTTTGCAATAGCGTTTGCTGCTACATGAAGAATTTACTGGCTGACTGGTCAGTTCTGTTTTTGCCGTACTCTGATTTGTAACTCCGCCATGCCGGTATTCCCAGGGCGGCATTGGGTTTGGGTTAGACCATAGCCCTATTTTGGCTCGATGTGCTTCATCTTCCACCTGCAACAAGGATTGATCGCGTAGGTATTTTCGGTAAGCCCAAGCCATGCCGCGCTTAACCTGTTCTCGATTGGCATCAAGTCCGTCCACAAAGATCGTGCCGACCGTGCGGCCATATTTGTCGATGGTATCCTTCTCAACTTGGATGTTCTTGTTGAAAACCATGTCGGATAAGGATTGCTTGGATCGTTGACCAAAAGCTTGCTCGCTCTCAGGCGCATCGATGTCCTTTAGCCTGATTTTGACTTGTTGATTGCCCGCCATTAACAGGGTGACGGTATCCCCGTCGTGACAACTAATCACGCGGCCTTCAAGGATTTCCGCAGCGCTCGGCAAACTGGCGTAAAGAAATATTAGAAGAGCCAAAAAAGCTGGACTTGTTTTTAATTTTCTCATTTTTTCTAGTAATGTTGTTTTTAAAATCTTTGAGCTGGTTGTTTTCGCGGACGCGAAATTATTAATCTACCCAAGCGGCATAGATAAGGTTAGGATAATCATTTTTGCCAAGACTACCGTTGTAGCGGGCAAGCGCCCGGTGGACATTGCCGTTTTCTTTGTTTAGGTAGCTTCTTAATATTGCACAGCCTAAGCGTAGATTTGTTCGCAGGTTAAACAGGTCTGATGATGTTTCGCCTACAATGTTTGCCCACATTGGCATTACCTGCATAAAGCCACGCGCTCCAGCAGAAGAAATTGCATACTTTCTGAAATTACTTTCAACCCGGATAACTGACAGTACCAGGTCGGGGTCTAGTCCTGAGCGTTTGGCCTCATAGTAAATGGTTCGTAGCAATTCGTGGCGTAACTGATCGTGGCGTAGTCTTTCCGCCAACGCCTTGTTATGTGCCATTAAGCCTACGAGTACCCGCTCTGATTTATTTAACCACTGACTTTCCGTTGCATCTATTACCCCGCTTTGATGGGCAGTATCAGCTAAGTTGGCATCCAACGACGTTATTTGTAGCTTGATAACGCTTTCTGGGGTTGCTGTTGCTTGCGCGGACTGTGCCAGTAGTAAAAATAAAATGCCTGTCAGAGTTTTCATGGTTGCAAAATTTGATTAATTTTTATGTCTTGGTTTATGGTCAGGGTATCGGGTGTTTGGCACTGGTTTTTATGGTCGATATAGAGGGTTTCATTGATGATCTGGTATTCGCCCGTTTCATTTTTTGCAAAAGTCACCTTATAGTTGTTGTCCCAATAACAGCGTGTTTGCGAATACCGCTGCGCGGATACCTCAAGGCTGGTTCTGTTGTCTTGAATACTGACGTTGTGCAGCTCCACAGGTTCTACCGCTGGCTTGCCGCTGTACCAGGATTCGCGCAATAACCGTTTCCATGTTTGGCTGTTAAAAGTAGTTTCTTTGGTTGCCCTATCAAGCGTTATTACAGTGACTTTAATAGTGGCATCGTCACTGTATAGCTTTAGTAGGTCGATGTTGCGTGTATTGGTGTAGTTAAGATAGGCCGTAAGAAAGTGTTTTGCATCAATAACTAATTGCTTGTCCAATTCAGTAGCGTTTGCCATTTGCGAACATAACAAAAGCAAGCAAGTTACTTTGCTTACGGTGCGGTTCATCGGGTCATTGCCATGTCTTGATGTTGAGGCTCTTTAACGATCTCAGGCGGTTTATGGTCGTTGATTATACTATTGGCGTCTATAGCCGCGTGTTTGCCTTGATCCAGTATTTCCGGGGTTTTTATGTGTTTACCTTTTTCTAAGGCTGAGGCTAAACCTTCCCTGATAAGATTAACTATTGTGTCTACTTCATCTTGAGATTTTAAAGCCCCTGTTTCTTTAGCTTGCTTGGCTATTTTTTCGCCCAATTTTGATACAGCAAGTGCAGCCCCTAGTTGTGGCATTTGTTCAATGACTTTACGCTCTATTTCATTGCCTACGCGTAAAGCATCTGCCTGTTCCTGTAACGTGTCGCGGTGGCTTGCCTTTATAATGCGCCAGGTAGTTTTGTTTACCGTCCTTTTGTCTTCAATGACATTGCCGTGTTCATCAATAACCGTGGTGGGTATTTCGACGCTTTTCTTGCCTATATTATTGAGTATTACGGTTTCACCGACCTGTGGTTTAGTTTGACTGTCTTCAAACGCCCGTTTAAAGTCTGCACCCCAGTTGGTCACTTCTTTGCCATCTATATCCAGCTTAACGAAGTAGGATTGTCCCTGATTAGGGTCGTGCTTATAGTGGTCTGCACCATGCGCTAACAAAACGCCACGCATTTCACTGTCTTGTTGTTTTTGGTTGTCGCCTACTTCCTTACGTGCATTACGTAGAGTTATGGCTTTGCTCACTTCCGCCATTTCAAGCTGAGTAGGCTTATACCCTGCCACTTCCATTCCCTTGAGTGAGGCTTCACGCCATACCTGTTGTTTAAAGTTCTGGCTACCTGATACGCTAATGCTTTGCCACCCTCTTGTTTCTGCAATTGCTAAAGCATCCCTAATGACGGTGTGGTTTTCCGTTTCTAATTTCAAGTTATTGCCGCGATCTTCAAAAGCTACCGTTTTGTCAGGCATGTAGTATTTATCCTCCACTCTTAGATAGCGGTTAGATACCGTATCCGGTATGTCTTGTGTTGTATCCTGTTTCGCCTTTTTTTTGTCGGTTTGGTCTTGCTCTTGGGATCTCTCGTTTATGGCAATGATGTTTTCTTGGGGTTTATTTGTGGGTGAGTTGTCCTTCCTAGAGTCCAGTTCATTCAATGTTTGCACGTCTTCTGGCGACAACTTGTGTTCTTGCGCGAAACGGTCAATCGCTTCTTTGCTGCCGAAGGCGATATGAGAACCATCTTTTTTCCAGACCTCTACCCCCTGCCTGCCGGCCTGATCGTTGTAAATCATCAATGTGTCGGGCATCGACTGCATGGGTACGCCGTGGGTGTTTTCGTTTTCGGCTATTTGCACCGCACTTGGTGTGCTGTACTTCCTAGAATCCAGTTCCTTCAATGTTTGTGTGTCTTCTGGCGACAACTTGTGTTCTTGCGCGAAACGGTCAATCGCTCCCTTGCCACCGAAAACTATACGGGAACCTTCTTCATCCACAATCTCTGCTCCACGCCTGCCGGGCTGATCGTTGAAAGTCATCGTCTTGCCGGGCATCGATTGCATGGGTACGCCGTGGGTGTTTTCGTTTTCGGCTATTTGCACCACACCAGGCGCAGTTTTTTCCTCAACGCGGGCGGCGGCAACGGCGGCATCGAATGCACTATAGTTAGGATTCGCACGGCTATTTTCGGCAATTATCTCCGCTGCTTTATCCTGCCAGTCGGGGTTTTGAATGCGCCGGAAGTCGCGGGCATCTACCAGCGCCAGTTGCTTGTCGGTTTCAGCATCGACGCCATGCCCTGCTGCCGCGCGTTGTTCCGCGCGGGTTTCAATTGCCTTTGCACTGTCCTTGTCGATCTCCTCTTGAATATCGGCCAGTGATTTTCCATCGCTACGCTTCCATTCGCCATCGACCTTACTGATTTGAGACACCTGACCGTCAGCCGTGCGTCCTTGAAAACGGGTTGCGCCAATTTCATCAGCCTTGGCCGTGACTGCTTCCGCCGTATAGAATTTGTATTTTGCGTCATAGCGCGGGTCGTTAATCTCGAACCGATGATGTATTTCGGCTAAGTCGGCTTTGATGCGTTCGGCCAGTTCTTTACCATCTTGATTTTGTACTTCATTAATCATTCTTTTGCTCCTAACTTTCAACATAAGGGTTTAAGTAGCGTTGTGCAACAGCTTTTAGTTCATCAAATGTCATAGGCTGCCTGGTTGGTTTGATAATGCTATCCAGGTCTATTGAAAAATCCGTCAATGACAGGCCGTCCATGTTTTCAATTTCTTCTGTCGTCATGTTCCTGTAGTGTGGTTCGTCTTGAGTTTCTTGAGGGTGAGTCGCCGCTATTTCATTGCTGATAGGTTGTAGGCGTTTGATCTTTGGGGGTGACAGCAAGCGTTTTTTGAAATGCTTGTCTTTGTAGTAGACGATTTTTTCGGCCATGATTGGGCGTATGCCCTCATAGATAATAATTTCCTTGTGGTCGCCTATTTCTTTGACTTCCTGGGGTAACAACAGCATTCGCCGCTGGTCGCTTTCTGTCGTGCTATTGCCTTTTCCTGTCCCCCACATTGGTCGTGAATGGCTTTTGCCTTTAACTGTTGTTGAGCCTAGATCGTTTGATATTTCTTGGGCATCGTTGAAGTCTTTGGGTGCAAATAAGATTCTACCTGCCAAGGTTTTCATGATGGTATCTGCCCCATCCCTGCCATACACGGATCGCAATTGGGATGGCGTTTGTATTACCAGTAATACCCGCACGTTGTAACCAGGCAAAAAACCGCATGAGGTTTCTATAATCGGTATCCTGCCCAATGCGGTGAATTCATCCAGCATGAGTAACAATTGATGTTTCAGCAATGGGTTATGCTCGGGTAGCTCCCGCGTTTGAAGTCCTATCGCTTGTTGAAAAAACAGGCTTAAAACCGGGCGTATCCGGTCAAGGTTGTCGGGCGTTACACCGACATAAATAGACATTGGTTTTTTACGCAGGTCGCCTAAATCAAAGTCAGTTCCCGATGTGGCTGCATCCAATAGCGGGTTTAACCACAAGGACAATTTTGATGTGAATTCTTTACGGATACCGGAAGCGGTTTGCGCAGCCAGATCGATCACTTCATAAATTGATGATACACACTGCCACGAAAGCGGATGACCACTTTTTTTACGGTCTTCTATGACTCGTTTCCAGTGCGCGACAAAACCTTCCCCGGTCGTGCCGCCGGACATGCCTTGTCTAAGCACTTCGCCTATGGTTCGTGTTGCGCCTTGAGTTTCAAAAAGATATAGGGTTATACCCAAGAATAGCGTCCTTGAACTGTTTACCCAAAATGAATCTTTGCCTGTTTCAGATAAGTACAGCATTTCGGCAATCCGCTGAATATCATTAATGCGGATGTTGATGTCGTCAGACACATAATATAACGGGTTCCATCGTGCGGTATCGCCCGTTTCAGATAGCGGATCAAACAAATAGACTTGTTGCCCGTGTTTTTGCCGGAATCCTGCGGTAATCTCCCAGTTTTCCCGCTTAATATCAATCACGATGACTGAGCCAGGGAAATTAAGCAGGTTGGGTACAACCACACCCACGCCTTTGCCTGCCCTGGGCGGTGCGGAAAGGATAACGCCTTGTTGTCCTGGCAAACATAAGTAATCGCCGTTAAGCTGACCAAGCAGGATGCCTTCGCCGCTCAATAGCCCACGTTTCTTTATCTCTAAACGGTTGGCAAACTTTGCCTCACCATGTAATGCCCGGCTACGCGGGATCAATGGCAAAATAGCGAAGATGATTATAATGCCGAAACCTGATGCAGAACTGCCGATCAGACTTTTACGCAGGGCTGGATTATGGCCGTAATAATAGCCATATTTGAGTACGGTTAGGGGGGTCGTTTGTATTGGGTTTTGATGGTTGAAAAATAGGAAAAAGTAGCCGGACAAGTAAAGTCCGGCCATAAGGGCTAACAACGACACTACAACGATTTTACCTGCTTTGTTCATTAGCCATCGCTCGCTTTAAGTCCGGTTTGTACCAGACTTCTTTAACAAACCGGGTAGAGCCTTCAAAGTCGAATTGCAGCACAATGTCGATGGTCTGATAAAGCAATGACCGGATTTCTTCCGACTTAAGCGCTTGCCCCGCTTCCGATTGCCGGATAAGTAGGAGCATTTGCGCCAGTGCCAATTCCGCCGTATGTCCGTGTACGCTGGTAATTGAGCCGGGGTGCGAGGCTACAACACGCAAATAATCAAAAGCTTCATCACCGCGTAATTCGGCTAAAAATATGCGGTCTGGCCGCATCCGCAAACACGACTCCAGCAACATTTTTGGGGTGACATTGGCTAACCCTTGCGTTCCTTTTGAATAGAACAGGCGTACATGGTTGGGGTGGTTGTTAAGAATGAGTTCTTTTGCATCCTCGATGATAATTATTCGCTCGTCGTTAGGAACTTCAAGAATCAGGGCTTTGGTAGCAGTCGTTTTACCGCTGCCTGTAACCCCCGACACCAGGATGTTCTTTCTTGACAAAACGGCCAGCTTGAGAAAATCTATATAGTTGTGCTGATTCTTGAGTTCCAGTAATCGATGCTCTACGTCATCCAGTTCATTGCTTGCCTCTTTGCAACGGTCGAAAAGCCCGTTTGCAGCTAGTTCGTCCAATGTCCAGACTTTACTCGATGGCCTACGAATGGTAATTGATACGTGTTCAGCAGCCGGTGGCAAAACGAATTGAATACGCTCACCGCTGGGCAGGTCGGCGGACAACAACGGAGAGTTTTCATCAATGCCTTGGTTCGTTTTATTGGCGACTAAACTAGCCATGTTCCGACACCAGCTAACGCTGGCAAAAGGTAGTTTTTCGCGTGTCCAGCCACTATAGCGTTGTATGAAAGCTTCATGCGGTTTGTTAATACATACTTCAGTTACTTGCTCATCATCCAGAATATACCTGAGTGGAGCCAGGAAGAAGTGCAGTGA
>JBAQEN010000462.1:0-4549 GCA_049286765.1 Methylococcaceae bacterium | reverse complement strand
GGGGTATGAGCGGCAAGTTCAAGAGATGTGCCTTGTTGGAAGCGAAGAAGGCGCACATTGAAACCGGCGCAAATAACATGTTGTTTGCACAAATCATTTTTTTAATACGGATGTTGAATGTTTGGATTAACGAGGTACTTGGAAGATGAGCAACGACAGATGGTAGCGTCCCTTATACATACTGAAACTCCTAAGATTCTTTGTTTGTTGCAACTTCCCCCCCCGGTTCATGGAGTGAGCCAAATCAATGCTTATATTGTTTCTCACCCGATTTGGTTTAATTGTGCAGAATTGCACGTGACGGAACTAAATTTCGCTAATTCTATACATGATGTGGGTTCTGTCAGACTCGCTAAACTGGTGGCACTATTTAAAGTGCTAAGCAAGCAAGTGCTGATGCTATTGCGATATAGGCCAACGATTGCTTATTTTACATTTACACCAACTGGTATTTCATTTTACAGAGATCTTATCCTGCTTTTTGTCCTTAAATTGTTCGGAGTGAAAAATATTTACCTGCATCTGCATGGCAAGGGTATAGAAAAGGAGGTTAACAAAAGACCTTGGTTAAAAGGGCTTTATAAATTTGCTTTTAAGAGAACGCAGCTTATTTTAATATCTCCACTTCTGTATTTCGATATTGCTAAAGTTGCGGTTGATAGTCAAATACATTACTTACCTAATGCAATTCCGGCTACTGTTAATTCGGCAGAGATAAAATCAGCGATGGAGAGACGAGTAACGCGAGAGGTTCCGCAACTTGTTTTTCTTTCAAACATGATCCTATCCAAAGGCCCAATCGAGTTATTAAAGGCTGTTTCTATTTTGATCGACAAGGGTCTTCGATTTAAAGTGACTTTTTCCGGGTCATGGTTTGATGATGGTTGCAATGATTTGTTTTATTCCTATGTGGAAGCAGAGGGCTTGAGCCAATATGTAGAATACATAGGTCCAACCTACGGAACCGAGAAAAAGGAATTACTGCTTAATGGGGATATTTTTGTATTTCCGACTTATAACGACATATTTGGTATCGTGAACCTTGAGGCAATGGAGGCTGCTTTGCCGATTGTTTCAACGTATGAAGGCGCAATACCGGAAATTATTGTTGATGGGCAGACTGGATTTTTGGTTGCCAAGCATGATGTTGCGGCACTGGCTGATAGGCTTGCATTATTAATATGCGATACAGAATTGAGGATTAAGATGGGGTTGAATGGGCGTAAAAAGTTCGAGGAGATGTTTGATTTTGGCCAATATGTTGCTTCATTATCTATTATTCTGCTAGGTGTGCATACCCAAGATGCGCGATAGTATGGCAATGAGAAACACATCATCTTTTTCATTAACTTCACTTTGCATCGGCTTTGTTAGATGGATATTTATGATTTACCTCGGTGTCTTAATATTCTATGGACGAGAGTGGACAGTTATTCATGTGGGACCAGTTTACACGACCGATATTACTTTGCTCGTGATGTGGTTAGGCTCGTTTCTGCTGGCAGGCAACTCATCACGCAAGTTCCCATTTAGAATTCACTTGTGGGCTATTTTTTTTGTGGCTTTTTTTCAGTTGTTGCATGGTTTTCTTATCTACGATAACGTCATAATGACGTTACGTCAGTTCGCTCCGTTTCTATATCTTTCATTTGCTTGGGTATTGTTCAAGTTGTATTCGAGTGTGGATAGTGTCCGGCGACTTCTAAAATTCATCTTTTTCTGCTCGGCTTTAAGTGTGGCTGTCAAAATTGCCGATTTCTCACCTGATGGTCTTTTAATTGGACACTATAGCGTATGGGGAGTGGCAACTTTTATCGGCGTCTACCTCTATTATTCTGCAAATAGAAGAATGGAAAAACGATTTGTTGCGGCCGGCTTGATTACCAATATTTTGGGGATATTTTCCGTACCGGTGCGTGGAGCATGGATTGCACTTGTACTAACATTATTATTCTGCGGATGGGTATGGGTAAAGAAAATTCAGAGAAAAGTTAGTGCAAAATTTATTAGAAATAGTGTTGTCGGGATTCTGGTTTTCATGGGGATAATATTGGTAGCATCAATGATTAACCCTGATTTTGAAAGTCGGATTGCCAGTATTTTAAATTTAGGGAAGTCCGTTACTGAAGGAGCAGGTAATTCCGTAGCTGAAAACAATACTAAGTGGCGCTGGCTGCTTTGGGTAGACATGTTTGAGGCATATCTGGAAAAGCCGATTTTTGGTTATGGATTTGGTGATAAATTTATGCCACAAACAATTGTGGCCATGGGGTGGGGAACCGGTGAATCGGATTTTATGGATCCTCATAACTCCCATCTTCATTTTTTATATATGCTCGGATTGATTGGTTTTCTAGTGTTTGAGCTTTTTTTTGTGCGGTTGGTTATTCGGTACATTAAAGTTTTGCGCCAATCTGCAATCAGCGAGTCATCCAAGATGCTAATCTTAAGTATGCTTGGTGCTGTAATCTACATATTTTTATTAGCAAATTTTGAAGTTGTTTTTGAGTCTCCATACATGGTGGTTTACATGTGGATTGCACTTGGACTGCTTTTTTCCGCAGAAAAAAGTGCGCAAAGAGAGCTTCATATAACAATTCACCGGTTGGTAAGGACGCAAAGCATGAATAGTTGATTTACAGTTAAAGTTCTGGTGGGTTTGCCGCACTCATTACTTTATTGGAGCTCTCACAACCTATTGGTTCATAACCAACTGAAGACCTTATTGGCTGAGACGATATTGGATACGGAAGTAATGAAACCGCCTTGGCTTGAAAGTGCCAAACCCACATATTCAGTAAGTGGCAACAAACAATCTCAATGGTAAATTTCACAGAACAAAACATGTACTTGTATTTTCAATTGGTCGCTTACAACCTTATTACCAGTAGCTTTTTGGGTGAAACTTAGACGATTTTACGTGACTCACCAAGCTTGATAGATAGAAGTAACCGTGTGTACCAGGAAGAATTCGATTTATAGGGTAGTGTTTTGCTTATAGAACAGAAAAATTGACAATGAATTATGTATTGAATTGATCAATGTATTTAATACTGTTACGTTATCGATAATTTATTTTAACAGCACGGTTTGTGCATGTTGGAAAAAACGCAAGAGATGTTTTAACAGAATGCTTTATAACCTCGCCAGTTGGGGGTGAATGTATATCATCGACCTTTATATGCAAATCAAGCGGACTTCTTGAGTTCTTGCGCCGGATTGCCAGCTAATACGTTGAATTGTGTATTGAGTTGCCGAAATTGCTATTCATGCCATGAATGGCCCTACTGACTTGTACATGAAGGTGAAAATATGTCGTCAAATTTTCGCGAAACACTGCTGTCAGTGAACTAAAGCAAAAATGGGTTGTTAAAGGTGTCTGTTTTTCTAACCTAAAATATTTTGGATGGATTGAATGAGTAAACCTATTGAAAGTTATGAATCAGGTAAGTATTTTGAAAATAATCCAACGTGGGATGAGGAAGATAGCCCATGGAAGGCATTACAAGTACGAAAGCTTATGAGTCGGAATCAACTCGCACCTCGGTCAATCGTGGAGGTCGGTTGTGGCGCCGGAGGTGTATTGGCAGCCCTTTATGACAGCCTTCCGGAATCAACCAAATTTGTGGGCTATGAAATTGCTCCAGATGCATGTTCTTTCTGGGGGAAGCATAAAGACAAAGGGATCAATTTCTTACTAGGTGATTTCCTTTTGGAAAAAAATCTGCACTTTGATGTATTGATGCTCTTGGATGTTGTTGAGCATGTGCCTAATCCATTTGATTTTCTAACGGCAATGAGTGGTCGGGCGGATTATTATGTCTTTCATATTCCTTTAGATTTGAGTGCATTGGATGTTTTGCGTGAATTTCCCTTATTAAATGTCCGTAAAAAAGTTGGGCATATTCATTATTTTACAAAAGGTTTGGCGTTGTCGTTATTGGAGGAGTGCGGCTATGAGGTGCTGGACACTTTTTATACTGCGGCTTATGCTTCTGCTCCACGCACAAACTGGAAGAAACGGTTGGCCCTGCTCCCTAGATACCTAATTAATAAGGTGCTGCCTGATTTCGGCGTACGGTTACTGGGGGGGGATACTCTGATGGTACTGGCTAAAATAAGGCATCAATAGGGGTTTAGCCTGTTGGTTTCAGCAAGTAACTGTGACATAGTTTTATTTTATGGGGAGGCCTCCGTTGCCAATTAATAAAAAAATTCTCTCTATTCCTTTTTGCCAGCTAACTGCTTCAGAGGTATTGGCGAAAATTGATCATACAATTAAACAAAATAAGCAGTTATTGTTAACGGTTTTGGATGTTGCTATGGTGGTAAACGTTAAGTCTAATCCGCAGTCTTTTACAGCTATTTGTGCCTCTGACCTGATTGTTGCAGATGGTTATTATGTTGCACTAGCTTTGCGTTTCTTGGGGCACGGCTCAATAGAGCAGATTACTGGTTTCGATACCATGCTGAATGTGATGCGATTAGCGAAAGAGCGCCGATATAAAGTATTCTTTTTTGGCGCTGAGGAATCAATAGTACGCAATGT
>JBAQEN010000461.1:0-1831 GCA_049286765.1 Methylococcaceae bacterium | reverse complement strand
ACCTGAAAACAAGACCGGCAGTATAATCAACGCAGTGTAAAAACCGGACGCCTTGTGTAAGTCGTAGTTGAAGCGTTCGTTGCTCGCCTTGCGTTTGATCGTTAGAGCCTGCAATATCACCGACCGGTCAACGGCCACCAAACGATCAGGCCGGTCAGGACAGAAATTATGAGCAGCGCGGCCTAAACTCCAACCACGACGGTGCTCAATTCCTCCTCCAAAAGCAAGGCATAATGGAGCTTGAATACAAAGCCGATAAAGGTGTACAGAGTATGAGCCGAAAAGGAAACTGTTAGAATAATGCGCCCACAGAGCGATTTTTTCGTAGCCTTAAGCATGAACAACTGAATTACGAAAAATTCAAAACTCAAGAGGCAGCCAAGCTTAGCATTATTGATTATTTGGCTTTTTATAACGGTAGACGTACACATTCAAAATTGCGCTACCAATCGCCATTAAAATTTGAACAAGAATTTTATAGGAAAGCGTCTTAAGAAAGTGTCCGGTTTTAGTTGACCATTACAATGACCGGCGTGTCGGTTTTGGTGGCGGTAGTGTCATTAGGAATAGCGTAGTCTCTGTTATAGGGATCATTCGGATCATTCTCCGCTTCCCCGACCACAGTCATAGCCTTCAGTGTTGTCATACCATTGCCTTTCGGAGCATTGGCCGGAACCTTTTCGTGATTGGCCTTTTCAAGGGTGACGGTGTTGTCGGCGATACTATACTGGAAGCCAAGCCGCTGCCGGCTAATAATTGCTTGATCGCTTCCTCGCGCGTGTAATCGCCTGAAATACCGTTGGTTTTGATACCTTTTGACAGCTGAGCCGGATAGCTCATTTGTATATCAGCATCTTCTGAAAATTGGTTTAACGCTGACTGCAGCGATTGCGCCGGTATGTTGAAATGCTGTTTGACCGGTTGCTGAGCCTCTGCTCGATTATGCTGCTGAGCAGCAAGCAGCGCCAATCCGGTGCACATGACCTTCAGCATCTGCTTGTTATTTCCATTAGCCGATACTGGCGATATTGATCTCTGCGGCTCCATTTTTTTCATTATTCCCCCTGGAATGTTTTATCCATTTTCTGGATAGATATGTTTTGGTCATAAAAGGGACAATCCAGACTCAATTTCCCCCACCCCGGCTATTTATTTTTTAAATTGCCAAGGTGGGCAGGTGACGTTTCTATGCATCAAATCAAGAGACATAAAAATCAAGATCACAGCTGAACAAATCGCTGACGATACTCAGGTATTGCTAGTTGAAAGTTTGCCTGAAAATCTTGATCTTTTGGCGGAGCTTATAGAAGGTGGCTTTGGGAGACAGAGAATCGCAGCCGTTGTGATAATGTCTGAAATGGCATAGTCAATGCCGGAGTATGCGCTTTGTTTGTTAGCACATAATGGACTAATGCCGGTCAATAACGGTAATCCATTTACTCACATGGGTGATTTTGACAGGCAGGGTTTGTCCAAGCATAGCCAGCGCCTGAGCGGGTTGAGTAATATCAAACCGGGCATTTATCCGATAATTTTTGAGGGTGTTGTCACTTACCAGAATAATGCCAGGCAGGTATCTGTTCAATTCTTTGACAACTTCTTTTATCGTAGCGTCCTGAAAAGTCAATCGGCCTTTTAACCAGGCTGTTTCCTGTTGGATGAACGTTTTACGAATCGCAGTCAGCCCGTCCTTGGTATTTATAATTTGTTCATCAGGATGTAAAAAGACGCTTTGCTCCTGCTGCAAACTACTGACCTTTACCAGCCCTTTAACGACGGTGATCTTGTCGCCGGCGTTTTCGTTTTTCACTATAAAACGCGTACCTAGCAC
>JBAQEN010000460.1:0-5364 GCA_049286765.1 Methylococcaceae bacterium | reverse complement strand
CGATAACAATTCACGGCTATTCATAGTTGGGTACTATACATAGTGGCCGCTATGTATAGCTATCCATAGGTGCCAGGAGCAGACCGCCACAGGTTTTCAGTGAACGTCGGGTTATCCTTGAAAAGCAGCCATTCAATGACCACCATTCATAGGAGCCACAGACCCATAGCATTGCTAGACGGCTAGTTGCGTTTCCTTAAAGCACACTTTTTGAGTCTCAACTCATAGTTCTGTTGATGAGAATCAGCTTCCGGATCGAAGCAACAAGTAAATTGACAGCACATCCATTAGCGCTGAACTCTATCAGTACACAAGCCTTACGAATACGGGAAAACACCCTAACGATTCAAATGTGATAATATAAAGCCCGTCATTTCCAGCGCTAGCTAATTGAAATACAATCATTCCCGACGTGCCGACCTAAAGCAGTCGACAACTGATGTGAGAGCCTATGGCCAAATCGAATACTAACCAACCTATTCCTCCGATCATAGGTATTGGTGCATCTGCTGGCGGTCTTGAAGCGCTGGATGTGTTTCTTTCGCATGTACCCCTGGCAAGCGGACTGTCTTTTGTCGTCATACAGCATCTCGATCCGACACATAAAGGCATCATGCCTGAGTTGCTGCAACGCATTACACCCATGAAAGTCGCCCAGGCAGACAATCACATGCAGGTAAAAGCGGATTGCGTGTATGTAATACCACCCAATAAAGACTTGTCCATTCTACATGGCAAATTATATCTGCTCGATCCGGTTGCCTCGCGTGGTCTACGCCTGCCGATTGACTTCTTTTTCCGCGCCCTGGCCGATGATCAGCACGAACGCGCTATCGGGGTCATTTTGTCCGGCATGGGCAGCGATGGCACACTGGGATTACGCGCTATCAAGGAGAACGCTGGGCTAGCATTAGCGCAAGAGCCTGCATCCGCCAAGTTCGATGCCATGCCGCGTAGCGCGATTGATGCCGGATTGGCTGACATTGTCGCCCCGCCGCAAGAACTGCCGCAACGTATCGTCGATTATATTAATCACGCGCCGCGCGGTGTCCCTGCTAACTCTGACCATCCCGAACCGATACTGCCACTCAAATCGCAAAGTGCGCTGGAGCAGATTATCATTCTGTTGCGCACTCGTACCGGCAATGATTTCTCGCTCTACAAAAAAAACACCATTTACCGGCGCATTGAACGGCGCATGGGATTGCACAAAATAGAAGCGATTACCGGTTACGTCCGCTATCTGCGCGAAGCCCCCCAGGAGCTGGATCTACTGTTCAAGGAGCTGTTGATTGGCGTCACTAATTTCTTTCGCGATCCGCCTGTTTGGGAAAACTTTGCAAGCAAAGCCATCCCGGCGCTATTGGACAGATTTCCGGCAGGAAAGTCACTGCGGGCTTGGGTCCCGGCCTGTTCCACCGGCGAGGAAGCCTATTCCCTGGCGATAGTCTTCAAGGAAGCATTGGAACAGCGCAAATCCCAGTCCGGGTTTTCGCTACAAATTTTCGCCACTGATCTTGATCAGGATGCTATCGGCAAAGCCAGGCTAGGCTTTTACCCTGCCAATATCAACGCCGACGTGTCGGATGAACGCCTAAGCCGCTTTTTTATCGAGGAAGACGGCGGTTACCGGATGCATAAGAGCATCCGCGAGATGGTGATCTTTGCGCCGCAGAATATCATCATGGACCCGCCGTTTACCAAGCTGGACATACTCACTTGCCGCAACCTGCTGATTTATCTCGGCCCGGAATTGCAGAGCAAGCTGATCCCGTTGTTCCATTATGCCCTGACATCTCATGGCATTCTGCTGCTTGGCAATGCAGAAACCATCGGTAGTTTTACCCGTTTGTTTGATCCCATCGACAACAAGTCGCGAATCTACCTGCGCATTGATAATGAGTTGCCCATTTCGCCAGTGGATTTCCCTATCAAATATTTTCCCGTGTCAACAGAAGCGGAAAAAGAGCTCAGGAGTGCTTACTCGATAGCCGGTCCGCTACCTGACTTGGAAACATTGACTGATAAACTGGTGTTGCAGAATTATTCACCTGCCGCAGTGCTGGTCAATGCCGATGGTGATATTCTTTATTTTTCCGGCCGTACCGGGAAGTATCTGGAACCGGCGGCTGGCAAGGCCAACTTGAATGTTCATGCCATGGCCCGTGAAGGGCTGAGGCAAGAGCTATCCCTTGCCTTGAAGAAAGCCCGGCGGCAAGCGGAGCCGGTTTATGTGCCGGACCTGACTGTCGGTACTAATGGCGGTACGCAAATGATCAATCTCACCGTGCAAGCCCTCGATAAACCTGAAGCGCACCGCAACAAGTTGCTTGTCGTGTTTAGCGATGTAGCTACCCCGCCAACCGGCAAGCCGCGACGCAGAGCAGCCGGTGCCGCCCAGAAATTAATTGAAGCGCAATTACAACAGGCGCTGGAGGACTTGCAGACTACCCGCGAGGAGATGCAAAGTTCGCAAGAAGAGCTCAAATCCGCCAACGAAGAGCTGCAATCAACTAACGAGGAATTGCAATCTACCAATGAGGAACTGACTACCTCTAAAGAAGAAATGCAGTCATTAAACGAAGAACTTCAAATTGTGAATGCCGAACTGCAAACCAAAGTCGAAGACCTGACCTGGGTAAACAACGACATGACTAATTTGCTCAACAGCATGGAAATTGCCACAGTTTTTCTGGATAAAGCACTGAAGATCAGGCGCTTCACCAGTCATGCCACACAGCTTTTCAAGCTGATACCGGGCGATGTAGGACGCCCCTTGTCTGACATCGTCACCGATCTTGACTATCCGCAATTAATGCCGGATGTTCAACAAGTGTTGCAGACGCTGGTCTTTGCCGACAAGCAGTTGACCACCAATGATGGCCGCTGGTTCAGAGTACGGATCATGCCGTACCGGACGCAAGATAATAGGATTGACGGTGCGGTGATAACGTTAATCGACATTTGTGAAATCAAGAAGCTGGAAGCCGAATTGCGAAGCAAAATTGCATGAAAAAGCCGGGCAGCCGTCAGCACGATAATGGCAAACTAGCCGAACTTGCAGAACAGCAACTGCCGTTGATGTTGGCGGCAGAACCGGATGGTCCACTGGACGCGGAAAAGCTGTTGCAGGAACTCCAAGTCCACCAGATCGAACTGGAAAGCCAGAACGAAGAATTGCGTAGGACGCGCGCCGAACTGGACAACGCATTAGCGCAATACACCACTCTCTACGACTTTGCCCCCATGGCTTATTTGACGCTGGATACCGAGAGTCATATTGTCCATGCCAATCATGCCGCCGCCCGTTTGCTCGATCTGCCACGCTCGGCATTATACCAGACACGCTTTGCGACGCTGGTCTGCCCAGATTCGCGGTGCGCCTTTATGGCATTTCTGGCAAAAACGCTGAAAAGCGGCCAAAAGGAGTGCGACGAATTCACCCTGCAACTTCAGGATCGCTCGATCATTATAGCGATTGAAGCCAGCACTGAATCCAACCGCCAACACTGCCTGGCGATCGTCACCGACATTACCCGGCGCAAACAAACCGAGCGCGAATTAGAGCTTGCCGCCAAGGTGTATATGGCGATAGGCGATGCCATCATGGTCGCTGACCCCAATAACCGTATCATCGCCATCAATCCGGCCTTTACTAAGCAGACCGGTTACACTGAACAGGAAGCCATAGGCCAATACACCAATTTGCTCAAATCCGGCCGCCAGGACCAGGACTTCTATAAAAGTCTCTGGGCGGCACTGCTGAGAACCGGGCACTGGGAAGGCGAACTCTGGAACAAACGTAAAAACGGCGAGCATTATCTTGAATGGTTGAGAATTGACACCATGTATGACGACAAGAGTAATGTACGGCAGCGTGTAGCCACCTTTTCCGATATTACCAAAGCGAAACAAGCTGATGAGCTGATCTGGAAGCAGGCTAATTTCGATCCGCTAACCGGCTTGCCCAACCGCAATATGTTTCATGATCGCCTGCAACTGGCCATTAAGCAGGTTCAGCGAAATGGCCTGCCGATGGCGCTGCTATTTCTCGACCTTGATCAGTTCAAGGATGTTAACGATACCCTGGGACACGAAATAGGTGATGTCTTACTCAAACAGACTGCGCAACGGCTTAGCACTTGTGTGCGAGAGACCGACACCGTAGCGCGGATGGGCGGTGATGAATTCACCATCATTCTGGGCGATCTTGAAGAACTACGCGGTATTGATCGTATCGCCCGTGCCATCTTGCAAAGCTTGAGTGAACCTTTTTTGATAGACACTGAAACGGTTTATCTGTCGGTTAGCGTCGGCATTACCATCTACCCGGACGATACGACTAAAATCGATGAACTGCTGAAAAATGCCGACCAAGCCATGTATGCAGCTAAAGAAGCCGGTCGCAATAGTTTCCGTTATTTCACGCGCACCATGCAGGACACTGCGGATCAGCGAATGCGTATTGCTAACGATTTGCGCAGCGCACTAAGCGATCGCCAATTTCTGCTCAATTTTCAGCCCATCGTCGAGTTGGCGAGTGGTGCTATTCATAAGGCAGAAGCGCTGATTCGCTGGAACCATCCACAGAGAGGCTTGATCTCACCGGCTGCCTTTATCACTATTGCCGAGGAAACCGGGATAATCTTCGAGCTGGGTGACTGGGTATTTAAGGAAACGGCACAACAGGTTAAACACTGGCGGACACGATTCGATCCACAGTTCCAGGTTAGTGTTAATAAATCCCCGCTTCAATTTCGTAATCGTAAATGCATTTTAGTCTGGCCAGAGCATTTGCTTGAAATAGGCTTGCCTGGAGAGGGTATAGTAATTGAAATTACGGAAGGTCTGTTGATGGATGTTTCCAGTGAGGTGTCCAGCAAACTGCTTGGTTACCGCGATGCCGGCATTGAGATCTCGCTGGATGATTTTGGAACAGGCTATTCGGCATTATCTTATCTGCATAAATACCATATCGATTATCTGAAAATTGATCAGTCGTTCGTTCGCAATCTCGCATCAGGTTCAAATAATCTGGCCCTGTGCGAAGCCATCATCGCCATGGCGCACAAATTGGGCATAAAAGTCATTGGCGAAGGGATAGAAACTGCTGCGGAACGCGACTTATTGTTGGACGCAGGCTGCGATTTTGGGCAAGGCTACCTCTTTTCCAGGCCGGTAACAGCGAAGGAGTTTGAGAAGTTTTTATGGCCGAGGACCGAATAACGCGAGTCGGATTTCCTAGAATCCACTGTCCGTTTTCCGCCAGTATGTTGCCATTCAAAAATCTGGCTCCAATGTCGCCTTGGGGTCGCTATGGATAGCTATACATAGCGACCCCTATGTATAGTACTCAACTATGTA
>JBAQEN010000459.1:0-7488 GCA_049286765.1 Methylococcaceae bacterium | reverse complement strand
GTTGTAGCCCCCGTCAACACCCAGTACATGCTGAAAATGGATTGGCTTCATGAAACGAGTTCAGCTAATTGGCTAGGCGATGTCATAAAGGATATTGATGAGCTTGCCCGGTACTTCCATGACCAGGTGGTCAAGGATTTCAAGGCAGATTCCAATCGTCGCTTTCAAGTCATTAACTCACCCGCACAACATAAGCAACCGGCTCTGCGTCTGGAGCTTGCATTGATCGAAATAGACCCGTCGATGCCCGTATTACATGCGCTAAGTTGGGCAGGCCCTGTAGGCACAGGTACCGCTGCCGGCATGGTCAATCAGCGTAGAGCCGCATTCGAAGGCCGTCTGCGCGACCTGCAAACCGGCGAGGTAGTAGCAACTTTTGCTGACCGCGACATGCAGGATGCCGGTCCCCTCGATCTGACTCGTTTGACCTGGTATGGTCCAGCCAAGGGCATCATGGATCAGTGGGCCAAGCAGTTCGTGCAAATCGCTAACCGGAAACCGGGTGAGATGATAACTGATCCTGTTGCGTTTACACTGAGACCATTCTAGTTCGTAAACAACGTTAATATTTTGTCAGAGATAGGCAGCTTAAGTCAGAATCGGAGGCTGGGTTGAGGAACGAAACCCAGCCTTTGGAGGAATCGCCTGGAATCGCGAGGCATATTGACTGGATTTTTAAAACCGGAAATCAAGAAAGATGATTAAATTAAAATTTCCGACATTCGGCAACGTTACCTCACCATAGCAATCGGACAGAACACTCATGATTTTTCTTTGTTCAGCATTTGATAACGGCGAAGTATAGACTGTAACCTTATAATGAAAGTACCCCCCACCACACAATACTCTGGAATAAAAACCCATGAATAAACATTCTAAATGTTGCACAGTAAAAACCGGATGGCTGCTGTCAGCTCTTGCAATCGCGATGCTTTTATCCGGTTGCGCAAGTATCGGTAAAGGCGCGGCGGAAGCTGTTCTGGAAAAATCCGAAAATGAAGATACCCGGCTATGCCAGGCGTGGGGCAAGCCTTTTGCCGGCATTGAAGCCGATTTGTCCAAGAAGAATGGTGAAACCAAAGTATTGTTTGTTCATGGCGTAGGCGATCATATACCGGGGTATACCACCGAATTTCTGGAGAAACTGGCCAAGGAATTAAATTTGAACGCGCGTTCGGAAGGCCAGAAAAATATTGAACTGAATACCCCTTTGTTTCCAGGCAAGAATCTCGGCAATTTGCGGATAACCCACCTGCTCAATGAGCAGAATGGCCAAGAACTTACCTTTTACGAGCTGACCTGGTCGGAAATTACCCGGCAAGAAAAATCGCTGTTAGCTTTTGATAATTCGGGAGAATACGATTTCCGCAGAGCCAGGATCAACAGCATGTTAAAGAAATTCAGCAATGACACCGGCCCTGATCCCATTATTTATCTGGGACAGAGCAGAGTGCCCATTCTGGCCGCATTCGCGCAGTCATTCTGCTGGATGGCCACAGGCGAGTGGGAGGAACTACCGGACAGTGGTAAACATACCTGCACAGGCCTGAACGATACCAATGCCGACCATATCGCCAAGGATAATTATGTCATTATTTCTCACAGTTTGGGTAGCCGTATTGCGATTGATGGTATGCAACGTATCGCTTCCTTGCTGGCCTCTCCAGAAAAACATTTTTCTTCAGCCCAAAGAAAAGTAGTTACCTTCGCTCCAAAAGCAGTTCAAGCATTGCAAAACCAGCGCGTTCCCATTTTCATGCTGTCCAACCAGCTACCCATGCTGCAACTGGGCCGGGAGCTTCCCGAAGTGGCGGGACAGGAAGCGAGTTATTGCGATCCTAAAGGCGCTGATTATAAAAAGCGCATGCTCAGTGAAACCGAGATCATTGCCTTTAGTGACCCCAATGACCTGTTAAGTTATGGCATACCGCCCGGATTTGCTGAAAAGTATATTGACTCCCGGCTCTGTGCCAAGATCACCAATGTTAATATCAATATAGCCAAAATCATGGATGCCTTTGGTATGACCGATCTTGCCAATCCAATGGATGCCCATGTGGGTTATGATACAGATGATCGTGTTATTGCCTTGATTGCCAAAGGTATTGGCAATCCGGGCACCTCACCGATGATCAAGCAACGCTGTGAATTTACCAAAGAACTTAAGTGAAACAACGTAAGAACTCATCAAGAAGGGAAGGTCGGCTATGTCATATCAACTTATCAAAAAGTTTAACCGGAATAATTGGGTCAAGCTCACCGGCAAACTGACGGTACGTGATTTTCAGGAACTTCAAGCCCTTGCCAGGTTAAGTCTTGAACGCTTCGGCCAGTTTCGTGTATTGGTTGAGCTGGAAGACTTTCAGGGCTGGAGCAATGAAACCGGATGGGAGAATTCGACTTTTGTGGAAGAAAATGGAGAGAGCATTTCTAAACTTGCATTTGTCGGCGACGAGAAATGGAAAGTTGAAATCTTCATGTTTACCGGAAAACCAATGCGTCAGATGGCCATTGAGTTTTTTCCACAAGATCAGTTCGATCAGGCACAAGCCTGGTTATCTGAGGATAACCTTTCAATCAGGTAGGTTGACTTGAAGAAGCCCAAACCCGCCAAAAACGTGCCTGAAAATACCGAAACCGTTACCGGAAAAGGTAAACGAAACCTCATTGCATTGTTGTCAATTTTTATATTGGCGGGGTTGGTCATAGGTGGCGTCTTCTTCGCTCGCAAAGCTCCCGTAGCTGTGATTTCGCCTGTTCCACCGGTAGCGAAACCAGAACCCCCAATGCCTGTTGCGAATAAAGAATACGTTGGCGCCAACGCCTGCAAGCAATGTCATCAGGCCGAATTCGAGGCATGGCAGGGTTCTCACCATGATCTGGCGATGCAGGAAGCTAATGCACAAACCGTACTCGGCGATTTCGAAAACGCTAAATTCAAACATGGCGATGTCGAGTCGACTTTCTTCACGCGCGAGGGCAAGTTTATGGTGCGAACCGAAGGACCTGACGGCAAACTGACTGATTATCCGATCACTTATACTTTCGGTGTTACGCCGCTGCAACAATACCTGATAGCGTTTCCCGGAGGCCGTTATCAAGCCCTCAGTATTGCCTGGGACAGCCGTCCGAAAGCCGAAGGCGGGCAACGCTGGTTTCATCTTTATCCGAAGGAAAAGATGGATCACACTGATCAGTTGCACTGGACCGGACGTTACCAGAACTGGAATATGGAATGCGCCGAATGCCACTCTACCAACCTGAAAAAAGGCTACGATGCAGCATCGGACAGTTATAAGACGACTTTCAACGAGATTAATGTCGCTTGCGAGTCTTGTCACGGCCCTGCGTCCCAACATGTCGAATGGGCAAAACAGGCGCAGCTGCCCTATTCTTACAATGACAAAGGTTTGGCAGTAAAGTTGAAAAGCAACTGGCAAGAGGCGTGGAAGTTTCCCGTTAGCGGTGCACTATTTGCTCATCGTGAACAATCTGCCGGAGACGAGCTTATGAATACCTGCTGGGCTTGCCATGCGCGCCGTTCGACGCTGGTTGAAGGCAGCCTGCCTGGCTTGCCGCTGGAAGACACGCATCACCCGGCATTACTAACACAACCGGCCTATTATGCCGACGGACAGCAACGCGATGAGGATTATACCTGGGGCTCATTCCGTCAAAGCAAGATGTTCCAGAAAGGGGTTACCTGCATGGATTGCCACGAGCCTCATGCGCTTAAACTTCGCGCCGAAGGCAATGCGCTGTGTACACGCTGCCATAATGCTGCAAAATTTGATACCGGGAAACATCATTTCCACAAACAGGATTCCTTAGGCGCGCAGTGCATGGACTGTCATGCGCCTGAGCAAAATTACATGGTGATTGATGGCCGGCATGATCACAGTTTCCGTTTGCCGCGCCCGGATTTATCAACCACATTGGGTAGCCCGAATGCCTGCACGCAGTGCCATCAAAAGCGCAAACCCGAATGGGCGGCTTTAACGCTGGATAAATGGTACGGCGAAACCTGGCGCAACCGTCCGCATTACGGAACGGCATTACATGCTGGAGCGACGCAAGAGATCAAGGCTTTGCCGGCGCTACTCGAACTTGCCCAGGATTCAGCCAGCCCCGCTATTGTGCGTGCTACCGCGATAACCCTGGTTGCACCGCTGATGCAGCCTGAACTTCTTACCTTTGCGCGGTCACAGCTGCAAGATGCCGATCCTTCGGTGCGTATCGCCGCACTGGGACTGATTGAATCCGTCGATCCGGTCAACCGGATACTGGCCGCCTCGCCCTTGCTGGCTGACCCGGTCCGTGGCGTTCGGATGGAAGCCGCGCGTATTCTTGCCGATGTGCCGGATAGCCAGATTCCGGCTAGCAGGTTCAGCGCTCGCAAGAGCGCGATCGCGGAATACCTGGATTACTTAAAACTTAATGCCGACTGGCCGGCGGAGAACGTCAATCTGGGTAATCTTTACCTGCGTCAGGGCAACCTCGAAGCGGCTATAACAGCTTATGAACGAGCACTTGCACTCGATCCTCGTTTCGTCGGCGCTTATGTCAATCTCGCCGATGCCTACCGTCAACAAAGGCGCGATGACGAAGGCGAAAAACAATTACGCAAGGGCTTGTCATGGTCGCCTTGGTCGGCGGATTTACACCATGCACTGGGTTTGCTGCTGGTGCGCAAGGCCAGCAACACAGAGGCGCTAAACGAGCTTGCCGAAGCCGCCAAACTTGCACCGGATAATGCCCGTTATGCTTATGTCTATGCCATAGGATTGAATTCCGCTGGGAAACAGCGCGAGGCGTTGGCGGTATTAAAAGCCGCCGACGCGCGTCAGCCAGACAATCTCGATATACTCAGTGCTCTCATTTCGATTCAGCGCGAGGCGGGCGATAACAAGGCGGCGCTTATTTACGCACGAAAAGCTGCCGAAGCATTGCCAAACAATAAAGAAATAGAACAGTTAATCGTTGAATTAGAAGGTGTGAAATGACCAGTTTATTTATTACTCTAAAAATTGTTCCAATGATTTTTGCTGCGCTGTTCCCAGTAGTTAATCCCATTGGAACTGCACTTATCCTTTTTGGGATGACCAGAGGGGTTGACGATCAAACCTGGAAATCAATGTCGAGAAGAATAGCGCTGTATTCTTTTCTTTTATTATCCTTTTTCTTTTTTTTCGGCAGCTATATTCTTAAGCTTTTTGGAATATCCATCCCCGTAGTTCAGTTCTCGGGAGGGATAGTTTTGGCATTGATGGGATGGCAGCTCTTGAACCAAAAAGATACAAGTAAACCCGTATCTGAAAAAGGTTTGGATCACTCTGTTTCCTCAATAGAACCGAAGGCTTTTTACCCCTTTACCTTTCCCCTGACGATAGGCCCAGGAGGGTTGGCGGTTGTATTGACCTTTAGCGCGCATTTGAATCGAGAATCCAGACTTCTCTTTACGCTGGAACAAAGCTCCGCAATTGTTGGAATTTTCTTGATGTGTGTAGTCGTATCTATTTGTTACCGCAACCTTAAAGTTATGACGAAGAGATTTTCAGCAGCCGGCGCTTTGGCACTATCAAAAATTCTCGCCTTTTTTGTGCTTTGCATTGGTGTTGAGATTGCCTGGGCAGGCTTTAAGGCTCTTAATCATTAGCCATGTGGGGGTACGCCCAGCGAACCCAACCGGTTTTTTATCTATTATTATATGCAGGTATAAAACCATGACTGATCAATATACAACAGAAAAAACACAGCGCTAAAAAGCTTAAAACCGGGTATCGGGGGTTCTTATTCTGGCCTTGTTTAGTTAGTGTTCCGTGTCTGCCGCAAACATGCCGGATCCCCAAACGTTGGTTCAATAACTCGGAATTCAGCAACAAGACGTTGCAAGGCCAGTGCGCTTGACGGACGCTGGAATCCACCAGCGGTTAAGCGAGTTGAGTAAATCCGGGTAGATAAAACTTCCGAATGTTGGTCTTTTTTGCTTGACAGCAAGCAGTGCGACAAAGACAATCAAACTGTGCAACGTGACTGGAGAGATTATTCACTCACGTAATGCCGGCGGTAACGTAACTCAAGACCGCAGTCAGACGATACAAAACTACAAGTTAACGGATCGAAAGGAAAAAACCATGAAACAAAAGCTACCCAGTTATGTGCTTATCGTTTTGGCGGTGCTGACATGCGCCGTTGTTACGCCCCAGGCAATTGCTGAAAAGACCCGAGCTAAACCCGGTAAGTCAACTGCCAGCAAAGACTCTAATCAACCGGGGCAATTGCAGATTACCGGTACGCCGGGTTCACCCAGCGCCACCACCACCATCAGCGGCAAGCAGCTTCCGGCGCTTGATCCGAAATTTGGCGGCGTGATCAAGGACGATGCTCTGCAATCGAAGCCGTGGTGGGCGTCGCGCATCGTGCCTCCCAAGGAAGCGCCCAACGTGCTGCTCATCATCACGGATGACGCCGGATTTGGCGTGCCGAGCACCTTCGGCGGCGTCATCCCGACGCCCACGATGGATCGCATCGCGAATAACGGTCTGCGCTACAACAACATCCATTCCACCGCGCTGTGCTCGCCGACGCGGGCCGCGCTCATCACCGGCCGGAACCATCACTCGGCCGGTTTCGGCGTGATCTCCGAGCAGTCCACGGGCTTCCCTGGCTATAACAGCATCATCTCCGAGGATAAGGCGACGATTGGCCGTATTCTGCTGGACAACGGTTACGCGACCTCATGGTTCGGCAAGGATCACAACACCCCGGCGTTTGCCGCCAGCCAGGTTGGCCCGTTCGACCAATGGCCGACCGGCATGGGCTTCGAGTATTTCTATGGCTTTGTGGGTGGAGATGCGAACCAGTGGCAGCCGAATCTGTTCCGCAATACCACGCAAATTTATCCGTTCCAGGGTAAGCCTGAGTGGAACCTGGTTACTGGAATGGCCGACGACGCCATCGATTACCTGAATCGCGTCAACCAGACGATGCCCGGCAAGCCGTTCTTTGTTAAGTATGCGCCCGGAGCCACGCACGCGCCGCATCATCCAACCAAGGAATGGGTGGAGAAGATCAGCAAAATGCATCTCTTCGACCAGGGCTGGAATAAGCTTCGCGAGCAGATTTTTGAAAACCAGAAGAAGCTCGGCGTGATTCCGAAAGACACCCAGTTGGAGCCCTGGCCGACGAATGTCCTTAAAAAATGGGATGATTTGACACCCGAGGAGAAGAAGCTCTACATCAAGCAGGTGGAAGTCTTCGCTGCCTATGCGGCCTACAATGACAGCGAAATCGGGCGTGTCATTCAAACTATTGAGGACATGGGCAAGCTAGACAACACGCTCATCATCTATATCAACGGAGACAACGGCACCAGCGCCGAGGGCGGACCAATGGGCACGCCTAACGAAGTCGCGTTCTTTAACGGTGTCGCGGTGCCTGTGGCAGATCAGATGAAATGGTATGACGTCTGGGGCACTGAGCAAACTT
>JBAQEN010000458.1:0-4708 GCA_049286765.1 Methylococcaceae bacterium | reverse complement strand
AGCCGGCCCCTTGAATGTCTGGCCCCTGGTCTCCGTTGCCCAAAAAACCGGTCTCGGGTTCGTTGCTGGTCACTGAAACCAGGGTCACCTTGGGATTTTTATCACAATTATCCGTCAAAGTGATTGTCGCTGTGACGTCCCGGAATTTGTGATCGGGCGGCCACAGAGTCGATGGCGACACCGTCACGGTGAGTGTGGGCGGAATCGCATCCAGGATTTGTAGCGGTGCCGACCCGCTGGCGACCAGCTTGTTGCTGACGAAGTCCTTGAAAGCCACAGAGGCGTTCGCAGCGGTAAAATCACCCGGACAGGCGTCATCCGGCACCTCGAATTGGCTCGTGCGGGTGACTGTACTGTTAGCCACGACGGCGCCGAGTTCCTCCTGCGTTGCCCCGCCATCGGGACCCGTATCGGTCAGTACGGCGCTTAAAGCCGGTCCACGCCCCTTGTTATCGATCAGCGTGGTGTAGTTCAGCACTTCGCCCGGCAGCGCTGTCAACGGACCGGTCTTATCGACTGCGACATCAGGGGCTAGCAATTCGCCCAAATGTTCCCGCGCCTGTCTGATCGTATCGGGATCGGCTTCGTCGGTCACCTGCACCCTGCCACTGCTGCCTGCATTCGCAATGACTTCGAGGCTATACTTCAGTACGCCCCAATCGCTATATCCCGTTAGAGGCTTCTTCGAATCGACAATTTTATCGTTATTGATGTCAAATGCGATATTTTGGGTATTCGGAGACGGGCAGGTAGTTCCTTCGAATATGGAAACATTATTAAGGTCTTTATTACCATTCCAGTTCATGGGTCCAAAGCCAAGCAGCCCTCGATCGATGCCGGCGCATTCATCCAGATCGGTTTCTATGAGAATCGGCTCTTTCTCTGAAGAGACCGGAGGCGGTAAAGCGATACGCGAGTAATCGCATCCGCCAGGGAAAATGCTATTCAGGCCAGGAACCTCGCAGTACTGGTGTGTATAATTCATGACGCTGAGATAGTTCGGCTTTTCATTAACCCCGTCCTGACCGCCGTGGTGGAGACCCAGCGTATGTCCGAGTTCATGTTGAAAAGTCCCGGCCAGTTCCAGGCGGTTGCCGACCGAGAAACCATTTGCATCGGGGGTCCAGCAAGGGGTGGTTCCGGTTCGAAAACCACCGAGCGTCACGATAAACTCGTTGCCGGGAATGCCGTTCGCATAACCGCTGGTACAGTCGTTCGTGGCAAGCCGCGAGTTGGTCTGATGGCCAAAGATCGCATAGCGGAAGATCAAATCCCGTTGGCTATCAAAGAAATCCTTCCGCAGGTCGGAAAACTTCGTACCGCTTCCAAGCGGGTTCCTGAATGCGTCGATAATCTCATTGCCGGCTTCGTTAATCTGATTTCCGCCACCACCGAAGTCACCGAATGTGCCAATTACACCGCTAGTCCCTGGGACAGAAATGAAACTTCCTGCTCCGAACAGTGGACCCGAATCGATGTGCAGTTGGACTCCAGTTGTGCCGTCAGGATTGATAACCGGAGCCCTGGCGAACGATTGCACGACATCAGATATAGCATCTTTACTTGGGCAGTGAGAATGGTCCGCGGCTACCAAACAATCGACCTCGACGAAAATATCCTTGCGCTGTGGATTGGCTCCGAATGCCGGAAGATTGATATCGACCGTTCCGTCGCCATTCGAATCGATTCCGTTCTGCTCCCAGTTATCGAGCAGCCCATCGCTATCGCTGTCCAGATCAATGCTGAAACAGACTCCTGCTGACCGGCTGTCTAATCCGATCACGAGCGGCCCCGGCCCTTCTATGCAGTTTTGCGGCCACTCCACATCGCCGCTCCACTTGCCGGTTTTCAGATCCACCACAATATCAACGTCTTCTTTTGAACCTGGATTGATATCCGCTTTTTCCCCGCGAGTGAGAAAATCATCATCAATCAGTTCAATGTGTATGGGGACACTCGTCTGTCCGGGGGAGAACTCCCGAATAAATACCCATGGCGGGTCGAGTGGGAAATAGCCAGTGGGAACGAGGAAGCCTCCCGAATTATCAATGAACCTTTTATCAAATGAGCTGAAAGACTTTCCGTCAATCGAGCCTTCTGCATAGAAATCTCCGAACGAGGTCGGATCGAAATTTTCCCCGATCTGCCGTATGAATGTGATCTCAAACCTAAAAGCCGGGAACTGCGCGGCGCCGATTACCGGATATAACGCCGTCGAAATGCCGACAAACGACAGCGGAAGAAACATGGCGCGTTTCAGGGTAGGGGATGTGAACATTTTGGTTTTCCTCTTGCGTAATCGGTTAGCAGCATGGAGCCGGTTAAGAATTCTTATGAGTGGCATGCGCACTCTTTTTTTCAGGTGTTGCCTTAATAAGATCATCAAGTGAGTTTCTGGGCTAATGCTCCCTGCCGGATGGCAGGCTTTATCAATACATCCGCCTTCCTGGATTTCGGCTTTCATGCCGCATTCATGCTGTTTAAAATGATTAAGGTTTAAGTTGCAACAGTGGCCCTTCTTCATCCGCAAAGTTACTGGTATTTAATATCTGGATGCCGGCAGTATGGTCGCCATTGAATGGTGTTGTCGCTCCGGGGCAGCCGGCTTTTACAGCATCTGCCGGCGAATTAAACCAAACACCGATATGGTAGGTGTGAACCGGCGCAGTAGCAGGATTCTCTGATGCATCAGCGATCTGACCGTCATGCACGACCGGTGCAGATGCGACACCCGGAGCCACGATAAAGGTTTCTTCATTGAAACGGCCGGCAAAATGTGCAAAGCCTTTCCCGGAGCTATTTGTTTGAATATCGCCTTGATACCAGGCCATGCCAAAAGGCGCATGAGGCACCTGAATGACAAAGGCATCGAACTCGGTATTCTTTGGCAATCCTTGGATTTTGACATCCATAATTTCTACATTGCCTTGTTTGCTGATATTTACTGTACCTTGAGCTTGCGGTAAGCACTCATCGCCTAAAACTGCGGGGCGCACAAGCGGGAACCTGATGCTGTCTTCATCGTCAGCACTGGCCTGGGAACATAGAAGCATGGAATTAACCAGCGCCAGGGCTGCAATAGTCTTAAGTGAATTCGTTTGATTTTTCATGACGGAATATCCTGTAGTTAATGAGTTTTGAGTTCAGGGAGCTTTTTATTTCTCCTTCGCTCATGATTCCGGTCATACTTGGTTTTTGTTCAAATTATTTTTCAAAACAAGCTTTATAGGAAAAATGAAGACCGTTGGGTTAGCGGTTTTATTTATCGCATATCTCAACCAGTTACCTCTTTGATTTCGTAAGCAAACCGCCAATCAATACACCATCAAAAACAAGCGGACATTAAAAAACCTGCCTGGAAATTCCGGGCAGGGTTTTGGTTTTGTAATTCCGTTTATGGCGGATTGCCTGACGGCGAATCTGCCTTAAGGGGTATCGTAAGGCGGAGCCTGTCTGCTGCGCAGCGGAATACAGGATTTCGGAGCTCCAATGCCCCGTATTCCGCAAGCTTCATACGGGTTTGCTTAAGTGAAAAATAGATTAAAGTTCTGATGGAAATTCATAGCCATTTCGAGCCAAATAGATAGTGAGATTCGTAGTGCCATCGTCATTTTGTTCATGGAAATATCTCGCTTGAGACAGTGCTTGCCCTACATGCGCAGGGAAATTTAGCGATAAATCATTGGCCGCCTTAGTCCCATCTACTCTATTAAGCTCAACCTTGCATAGTGTTTTACGGCATTGAATATCAGAGACATTCAGGTTCGCTCCATTTTCGCTGTCAAAAAAACTGGTGATTAAATTTGTTGTTTCAGGGGTCCATTGTTGATCTGAAGATTCCGCTAAAAAGGCTTTGTTTATTAGAGCAAGTGCTTTTGAGCTCTGCTCCTCTTCCTCTTGAGCCATTTCCATTGGGCTTTTGGGTAATGCTTGCGCTATATCCTGCTGATCATCACCGTTCTTGCCGTCATGTTGAGTCTGTGCTTGCAAGACATTATTTCTTTTCTGAATCTCAAGTTGAGCTATTTTCTGTTTTATTTCACTCAATTCAGAAGTGGCTTCTTTAAAAGCGCTTATTTCAGATTTTACAATAGCCAACTCATTGCTAAAATCATTCTCTGCTTGTCTATTTACACCCATATTGTTATAAGCTTGAAAACCTAGATAGGCGGCTGGAATTGAAATGGCTAAAACGCAAATGATTGTTATAAGCGGTAATTTTTTCATGGCATTAACCTTTGTTCATAGTGGATGGATTTAATATTTAACCTGATTAGCAAGATACTTCATCTATTCGCAGAAATCGTCTTACCGGCATGGATTGCCGGTATCCAGGCTACATGGATGTAGACTCTATATGCCATCCCTTACGACTACGCTCAGGACAGGCCTTGACTTCTGGATTCCGGCAATCCATGTCGGAACGACGTTACCTTTGGATTTTGTGCCTTGGCTGAAGTATCTTGCTAATCAGGATATTTAATGAAGAGCTTCCTATACGATAAATAACCCGGAACGTTATCGGTTAGCCTCTTCCTCTAACCGTTAAAATTGAATTATTGTCAGTTTTACTGGCGGCATGCCCAATGAATCCATCCTGGATAATTGAGCAGTCACTTGTAACATCCGTGTTCTGCGGGAAGCGCTGATCATAATAATCACCTAAAAAATAAAAATATTAAAAAAATTCGACGTCAAAGTTTTTCCT
>JBAQEN010000457.1:0-4895 GCA_049286765.1 Methylococcaceae bacterium | reverse complement strand
ACTCCAAATCGTTCAGCTCCAGACCGCCTGCCCAGTAGCTGGCAACATTGACAACACGCGCAGGCGCCGATGCTTTTAAAATTTCCGTGAATTCGTCGATTAACCGGAAATAACCCAGCACGTTAGTGGCAAACTGCATTTCGATGCCTTCGGGCGTTTCCTGCCGGGTGCGCGGCGTGCAAGCGGCGTTGTTGATCAAGACATGCAGAGGGCCTGTCCAGCGCTGCATTAATCCGCAGATGTCAGCATACCTGCTCAAGTCGGCGAGTTCAAAACGCACGGCGGTATTTCCAGTCGAATCGACTATTTCCTTCACCGTCTGCATAGCTTTATTTTTGTCGCGGCATACCAGCACGACTTCGGAATCCGGTGATGCAGCCAATTGCCGGGCAATGGCTTTCCCTATCGCGCCAGTCGCACCGGTGACCAGAAAAACCCTTGCGCCGGAAATTCGAATGTTTGAAAAATCAGAAGAGATGACCATATTGCATTGAACATCTTGAAGTTCTTTCAAGAATAACATTATCCTGAATTGTAAAAAAGTCTCATCGAGTGCTTCACCGGAAACACGGCGTTGATTTTCCCATTTATCAGCTCCAGACTCATTCAGTAGAGTCCTGTGAAAAATTAATCAACATTGATTTTATCAAAAGAAATCAATTGAATGGGAACATTGGAACGCTGAAAATATAAAGCATTGCATACTGTTTTACAGAGTAATGATATGATTCCAGCCCGACTGGAAATTATACCTTTCCAGAGCAGACTTTTATTTATCAATGGGTTGTTTTTATGAGCTATAAAACTATCGTTATGAAAAAGTTATTTCCCCTGATAGCTGTTATTTTCATCGTTACTGGCTGCATGTTTCAAAAGCCAGACTATGTAAAAGTGATAACCGCGACTGAATTAAACCGGATCATGCAAAAAGAAGATATATTCCTGGTTGACGTTCACACGCCTGAACAACAGCATATAAAAGGCACTGACCTTTTTATTCCCTACAACGACATCGAGAAATACCAAGACAAACTGCCCAAAGATAAAAATACAGCTATTTATCTGTATTGCGAAGGTGGCCCTATGGGCAATGCCGCGGCAAGGTCTCTTTATGAATTAGGTTACCGGAACTTATTCAATCTTGAGGGGGGAGCCAAGGCTTGGCGAAAGGCTGGTCTGGATTTTGAATGAGTAGATAAGTTGTCCTAGCTCGAATTTTTATTCTTTCAGGTGATTACTCCGAGGTTTGGACAAAGAAATGTCCGCTTGGTCAGACCAATAACGCTTGCGGCCAATATCATGAAGTGCCGGAACCTTAGCAAGATTTAAAAAAACAAAAGCCCCGAGGACCAAAGCGGCCAACGGGGCTTTCAGGGGCAATTTATTTTCAACATGGTAACAATGGCTGCTGTTTTACATTTCGGGTTTCAGTACAATTGCCCGACTATTTTAATTTCGCTGTTCTATCGCCAACAACCATGGCCTGGCTTTTGTAGGTAGCACCTTCCCCGCTCCATCCAGTTTGACATGAGATAAACTGACCGCATCCAGGACATTGCCGCCTATCACATCAAGTTCCCCAGGCCGTTGAGCAACCACTAAATCACAGTGGTAAGGCCCACGCCTTAGATCGTTATAGTTATGAATTGACTGGATAAAAACTTCGCCCCGCGGAGCGCAAATAATGTCTCCGGGCTTAGGTGCATAAGTGTTGATGGCATGGCTTACAAATCTGTTTTCGGAGCCCGCTGCTATCACATGCTGGATATAATCCCAATGCAAAACGGTAGAAGGTAGATCGCTTTCAGGCACCCCTGCACTTCGAGCCAGCCAGACAATAAAAGCGCCCGACCAGGGTCTAATTTCTCCTTCATATCCGATTATCGGTAAGTCTGTCGCAGTATACCAATACATGAAGACCCGGCTAAAAAAAGGCGGTAGCGTTTCATGAGCTTGGGTTGCTTTACTCGGATAGGTTACTGCCGGCGGCTCAGTATCATAATTGACTTCGCGCCGGCCGAACAATTCCCATTCCTGACGGGCAAGGTACAGCATTCGCTCTCTAACATCTGGAATGGCAAACGATGGGGGGATATTGGCTGCAACTGAAATAGCAGGTATTTGCCCGTGTTTGTGCTGAGAGCAACCAGTAACAAGCAAAACAATGCCGAGAAACAAATAAGGCATACTTATACCTGATTACCAATAAGCTTCAGCCAATTTCAACAACCTCTCGGCATGGACAATGACGTCAGGTAGTGACAACGGCGACACTGAAAACACTGGCGGCTGAGAATTTCACAGCAGTTGTTATGACCGCATTCCGGGCAGCGAAAACCATTCGGCCAATGGGTTTGGTTTGATAAACCACATCGCGACATGGCTTCTCACTTCCATAAAGCGTCATAAAATCCGTTAAACACATGCCTTTCAGGAATTGCACTTTGTTTTTACTCATTTTAGGCATACTTTACTTTCAAGGGCTTGTAGTTACAGTTTTGACCTTGAAATGGGTTGAGGGTTTTGCGTAATCAAATTTCTATCTGATAACACTAGAAATTTGCGGAGTGTAGAATACATGCGAACAATGTTATGCTATTAGAAAAAATTAACAACTTGAAACACTAAATATACGCTCAAATATTAATTGAACTTGAATTTACTTTAGGAATCTTTGAGCAAGTAGATTCCATTTATAATTCGGCAATATCAGGACGAAAAAAATCAACAAACCGTTCGTTCCGAGCCTCCCTGCCACACTCATGAGAACCTTGTCGAAGAATCAAATCAGAAATTCCCTTATTTAACCAGGTGATTATATGAACAAATATATCAGTATTGTGACTATCTTAATAATAGGTTTTGCTTTAACCCTGGGCGGCATATCAGACGCAGATGCCAAGCGTTTCGGTGGCGGAGGCTCTTTTGGCGGCAGATCCTCTTATAGCGCACCGTATAAACGCTCGGCAATACCGCCCACGCGCTCAGCCAGTCAACAACAAGCGTCTGCGCAAAACCAGGCGGCCAGACAAGGCATGGCTAATCGCGGCGGCTTAATGGGCATGCTGGGCGGATTGGCACTAGGCGGTTTATTAGGCTCGCTGTTCTTTGGCGGCGCATTTGAAAACTTCAACTTTATGGATATTCTGGTTTTTGGAGGGCTCGCCTATTTGCTGTATAAATTATTTGCTGCCAAGACGGGCGCAAGCCAGCGACCAGTCTATGACCGAACCGCTAATGATTATCAGGAACCACAACCAGCTCAATACAGTCCGGCAGATTTTAATACCGATGTTTTATTCAATAAAGATAAAAAAAAATCTGCCGGCCAAAATTTTCAACAGGATGTTGACTTCACCGAAACCGTTGTTGTCCCAGAGGGTTTTGACCAGCAGGCGTTCTTATCGGGTGCTAAAATTGCCTATACTACGCTGCAACAAGCCTGGGATGACCGTGATCTCGCCGAAATCAGGAGTTTATCGACGGATAAAGTATTTGCTGAAATTCAGGAGCAACTTAAAGCCTCGGCCGCAGAAAACCGCACTGACATACTTAAACTGGAAGCTGAACTATTGGAAGTCAGGGAAATCGGTTCAGAACTTGAAGCTACGGTGCTGTTTGACGCCATCATGCGCGAAGAGATCAATGCACAGGCAGAACAGGTCAGGGAAATCTGGCATTTTGTTAAACCGAAAATCAGTATCCAGCCCAAATGGCTACTGGATGGTATTCAACAGTTGGAAGATTAAAACCCAAATAACCTTACCACCAGCAAGCTAAGCAATATAGGCTGAATTGTAGCGTGAGCGGAAACCCTGCATTGGCCGAATTGCCGGGTTTATCAAACAAGCCTATTTGCTTACGATTTACTAATTGCGGTTTCTTGTAAAATTTCTTCACCTGAACTTGAATCTTGCCAAATATCACATGACCCAGTTTGATTGCTCACATTATCGAACGCAATATTATTAATACCTTCTTCCTGGGCAATCGCTTTATTGTGCCATTGTCCTAAACAGTACCAGTACATTTTATGCATGATCCAAAGCTTCTGAAAATTCAGACAAAAAAGCACAACAAAAACAGCTTAAAAACTAAAGCGCGCCAACTTTTCGATGAACACAAGTAAACTTATGGTTCCCGGCGTCTGCCGGAGGCCTTGAAAAAAGCAGGGATTAATGCTGCTGTCTCCAAAAAAGACAGTAACCTTAGAATTTATTTTGACTTAGTTGCTCTACTCAGGCAGGCAAATCGCCTTTATCATTAGACATTCATGCATTTTTTCTCTAATCCAAACCACGCTTTTCTCAAGCTGTTATGTTTTCGCCTCCTAATCGTTCTTGCCTACCAAATAATGGCGACCGTGGTAGGCTGGCATATCTACGAACTGACCCATGACACACTTGCACTGGGTTTGGTCGGACTGGCTGAGGCTATCCCCTACTTCTGCTGCGCACTGTTCGCTGGCTATGCGATTGATCACCATTCCCGGCGCATGTTCGGTGTGTTCGCCTGTCTGATGCTATTGCTCAATGCGCTGACACTGACTGCGGTGTCGGCAGACTGGATAAGCGGCAATCCTTCGTTGTGGATTTACTGTTCTATCGCCTTTACCGGTACGGCACGCGCGTTTATCGGGCCATCGTATAGCGCCATGTTCGCACTGGTTTTGCCGCGTGATCAATATGCTCGTGCCTCGGGAATCGGAAGTTCCGTGTTCCAGTTCGGACTAGTGGTTGGACCAGCCTTAGGCGGCCTGCTAGTCGGATGGGCAGGTAAGGCTGCTGCCTACGGCGTGGCAACAGGTCTGTGCCTGGGTGCCGCAGTAGCACTGCTGTCACTACGTGTCAAGGAGCCTCCGCCGGCAATAAGTGCACCGATATTCGCCAGCATCG
>JBAQEN010000456.1:0-14281 GCA_049286765.1 Methylococcaceae bacterium | reverse complement strand
GCCGCTTCGCGCTGAACTCGATAAAATTTTTCAAACAGCATGTTTTCGTAGCCCTTAGGGATACCAGGCCCTTGATCGGCTACCGAGATTTCAACGGCAAAAGAAGAAGCTTCTGCGATGATCTCCACCGGACTTCTCTCCGGTGTATAACGCAGGATATTTTCCAGCAGATTGATCAAAACCTGTTCAATCATAACCGCATCGACATAAAACATCGGGATACCGGGCGGCAATTTAACGGTAACCGGACGGTTTGCCAGACGTTTTTGCAAGCGTGTCAACACGGCTCCGATAATTTCCTCAAGCGGATACCACTGTTTATTCAGCTCAATGGCGCCCGCATCAAGCCGAGCCATATCCAGGATATTATTGACCAGACTCGACATCCGTTGCGCTTCATCGTAAATGGCGCGGCTTAGATCAATCTTGTTTTCGGCATTAAGCGTGCCGTCTTCCTCCACTAAAGTGCTGGCTGAACCTACGATGGTCGCGAGCGGCGTACGCAAATCATGGGAAATGGAACTGAGCAGCGAGTTCCGCAAACGCTCGGCTTCCACATCCACTTGCGTTTTTCTGGCTTGCTCGGCCAGCCTGACTCGCGTAATCGCCTGGGCTATCTGCCGAAGAAAAGTATCCAGCAATTTCTGTTGTTCGGGAAGGAACACCCGGCGCAAGTTGACGGGCAGCAATACCAAAACCCCCAGCACCGAATCTTCATTGCTGAGAGGAAAATAAACAGCCTCGGCACCTGCCAAGGTATGAGTTCCCTGGCCGGCAATCTCGTTATTATCCAAAACCCACTGTGCCACACTAAGGTCGGCGGCATGTAGCGATTCCCGCATACTTGGATCTTTCGGGTAGATAATCCGGCCATTGTGATCAGGAAACAAAATGACATTACGGCTGCCGAACTCCGTATAAAGATGGCACACTGCATTGCGCACGATTTCATCCTCATTCTGGCTGGTTGCCAGATCCTTGCTCATCGCATAAAGAACTGTAGCGCGGCGCTCCCGGTGTCCGGCTACTTTGGCCTGGGAGCGCACATTAGCCATCAGATTGCTGATTAACATCGCCACAGTTAACATCGCCACGAAGGTTACCAGATACTGACTGTCGGATACCGAAAAGCTGAAGTAAGGTGTGACAAAGAATAAGTCAAATATGGCAACTCCGAGAAAGGAGGCCAGAATGGAAGGGCCGCGACCGAAACGCATAGCAATAAAAACTACGCCCAGCAAAAAGACCATAATCAGATTGGCCAGCTCAAATCTGCCGAACATCAGATATGCAAGCAAGGTACTGGCGACAGTTACGACCACGGCCCAGACATAGCCGAGGTAGTAGCCTTTTTTTCGTGTCGAAAGTCTCATGTTGAGTCCGGGAAGCGGGCTTTTCCGATACAGGGAAAGCTCGGAGTTATCCCCGCTACCGCCCCTTTCATGTCTGGGACTGCCCAGCAGATACAGATTGATGTTGTGCGCATCGCTAATCAGCATATCCACTACCGAACCCAGCAGCAAACGCTTCCATCCCCGGCGGGTCGGTTTCCCGATGACGATTTTGGTAATATTTCTTTCCCTGGAAAACTTGACGATGGCTGCGCTCATATCGGGCGCACTCAATGCCGCAGTCTCGGCGCCCAACTGTTCCGCAAAACGCAAAATGCGCAGCACGCCATCACGTTTTTCAGCCGGCAAGCGTTGTAGCTCGGGCGTTTCGACATACACGACAATCCATTCGGCTCGCAAGCTGTTGGCAAGACGTTTCCCGGCACGAACCAGGCGTTCCGCCAATGCATTGGGGCCGATACAGACCAGAATGCGCTCACTGACCTGCCAGACTTCGCGGATGGAATGATCGTCGCGATAATCCAGCATCTGGGCATCGACCCGGTTAGCGGTTTGCCGCAGCGCCAGTTCCCGCAAGGCAATCAGATTACCCTTGCGAAAAAAATTGTTGATCGCTTCCTGAGCCTGTTGTGGCACATAGACCTTGCCGTCATTAAGTCTATTGAGCAGTTCGTCGGGCGGCAAATCCACCAGTTCGACTTCGGTTGCTTCCTCGAAGACTGTATCCGGCACGGTTTCCCAAACCCGTATGCCGGAAATCTGGCCTATATCGTCATTGAGGCTTTCCAGATGCTGCACATTGAGTGCCGTATAGACATCGATGCCGGCATCGAGGAGCTCTTCGATGTCCTGCCAACGCTTGGGATGCCTGCAACCTTGTGCATTCGTGTGCGCCAGTTCGTCAACCAGAATGATTGAGGGCTTGCGCTTGAGTGCGGCATCCAGGTCGAACTCCCGCAAAGTTGTCCCGCGATATTCGATCAGCTTGGGCGGCAACACCTCCAATCCTCCCATCAGCGCGGCAGTTTCCTTGCGGCCATGGGTTTCAACCAGACCGACAATGATATCAATATTTTCTGATCGTCTTTCCCGGGCCGCCAGCAACATGGCATAGGTCTTGCCAACCCCCGCTGCAGCACCAAAAAATATCTTCAGCCTGCCTCGCTTGGCTTTGGCTTTATCCCGCTCGACCCGGGCAAGCAATTGGTCGGGATCGGGGCGTTCGCTGTTCATGATGATGTTCTCGCGTATTGTGTATTTCAAATTTATAGCCAGCCTGCCCTTTTCAGACGCAAATACAGCAGCAGACTGCACAACGCCACGCCGCCGACCACCACCGGATAGCTGTATTCCCAATCCAGTTCCGGCATATGTCTGAAGTTCATGCCATACCAACTGAAGACCATCGTGGGTATCGCCAGGATTGCACCCCAGCCGGCCAAGCGTTTGACGACTTCGTTCTGCCGCACCGTTTCAAAGGTCAAATGTACCTGCATCGCTGCGACCAACATCTCGCGCATGCCCTGAATCGTCTGATCGATGCGTTTGATGTGATCAGCGATGTCGCGAAAATAGACCCGCACATCCTTGTGAATAACAGCGTTATGAAAGCGCATCAGTTCTCTGCAGATATCGATGACCGGTATAATAGCGCCTTCCAGCCGCAGCAAATCGCGCTTCAGTTCGTAAAGGTCTTCCATGGTCTGACGGCTGGGCCGGTATTCAAAAATCGCCGACTCCAACCCATCGAACCGTGCCTGCAAGCCGTCGATGACGGGCACATAGTTATCAACGATAAAATCCATGATCGAATACAACGCAAATCCTGGCCCTTTGGCCAATTGCCGCGGCATGGCTTCGCAACGTTCTCTGACTTTACTGTGACCACGCGAAGCGCCGTGCCTGACCGTCACCAGGAAGCGAGGTCCCATGAAAATATGAGTTTCTCCGAACTCGACTTGCTCTTCGGCCAGATGAACGGTATGCAATACCATAAACAACGAGTCGCCGTATTCTTCAATCTTCGGCCGTTGATGCGCCGCGCAGGCATCTTCGATCGCCAGCTCATGCAAGCCAAATTCCTGCTGGATTTTGGCCAACAGCTCGCTGTTCGACTCGTGCAAACCCAGCCAGACAAAGGTATGTTCCCGTTTCAGCACTTCACTGATGTCTTCGATCGTCACATCGCCTATACTGAAGCCATTTTGATAGGCCACGCACTTCATGATCATGCTGTTATCAATTGTATCTGTCAAAATGGTTTCCTATTATTTGGAAATAGTGATTCCCGGCGCACCTTGTCGCGCCAGATCGGTCATGGTCATTTGAAAAATCTGGCAGAGTAACCGAAAAGCTTCACGATTCCATTGATAGCCGGTTTCCGGTTTGAGCGCGTAATGCCAATCGCCAAACTGGACACTGATGTCGGCATCCGTCAGCTTGTCATCGCTGACCAGCAAATCCATGGTGTATACCGGATTTTGGCTAACACTGGGAGTTTTCGGATATTTGGCAACAGCGTATTCAGGATCATCGCTAATGGACTGACCAATAAAATTCAGCACATTATGAAAACTTCGCAAGCGAAATACTCCGTGAATCGGCCACTCACCGCCCGGATAACCGGGCCGGATATCGACACTGACATCGTTAGCCGCATATTGATCGGCTTCTTCCTGCAAACGGATGCGATCCTCGTTGCTCAGCGTGGCCGGATCGTAATTGGTTAACAATATACGCCCGGTCTCTCTCTTGGTCAGAATGACTTGTTTACGTTCGGCCTGATACTCGACTTTGTAATCTTTTTGCAACGTAGCCATTTGTTCCGCTGTCAACGATTCGGCAGCAAAGGTCCAATGGTGGTCAAACATCAGCGGTTCGACATACAGCTTGTGTCTATCCTGTATCGAAGACATGTGCAGCACGGCTTGCCGGAACAATCGATAGCCTTCGGCATCGCCTGGTTTGTTTAGATAAACCTCACTTTGACCGCCGTCGTAAATCCGTAACTCGCCGGCCAGAAGGCGCAAAATCAAGTCGACATCGGCGCCTTGCCGCAGCAGCATAGTCAGTTTGTTTTCCTGAAGCGGTGTCAACAAACGGCGGGTAAATTCCTCGCCTTCGATCGGCACAATGCTGATGGTCGGATTTTCGGAAACCGTGCCGCCAAACACCGGTGTCATTAAAGAGCCGTTCTCGCCGGTAAACGCTGGTGTCGCCCCGGCATTAAATTGAAAATTAAAGGTCGCAGCAATATTGGATACACCAGTAAAATGCATGGGTTGATGCTGGTGGGAGCGCGCAATGTTCAAAAGTATCAATTTCGATAGAATGTCCGTAGTTGTCTTGTCGTATTCAATGACTGCGTGATCCAGCGCCATTGGTGAAAGACAACCCTGTAAGCCGCATAAAGCCAGCATCGTCAACCACTTGGCAGTGGACTTTGCTAACGCAAGAGAATGATGGCGATTAGAGATCATGTAAGTCCTTTGAATTTGGCAAAATCGATTAAGTTTGCATGTTACAGGCACTAAAACGCAATTGAATTTTAATCGTTGCCGATATTCCCAGTAAAGACGTTGCATAATACGTTCATCAAATCTTCGCGAAGGCAGATTAAGGTTCTCTAGCCAATCCGCCAATTGGCGCCGGACACTGATCGGTTAACACGCTGGTCTTAGTCTGTGTTTGATGACCACTGCTTCTCCAGCGTCACCATACGCTCATGCAGCCGGGGCCAACTGACATTTCTTGGTTTCAGTCAAAATTACCCGTTGTGGAACGTAATCCAGTCGGTGCGGATTTTGTCCCAATCCTGGAGTGCTAATCCATAAGAGGTAAACAGTTCGCGAATCTGATGTGAATCCCACTTGAGGACATCCTCAAGAATTGGCACCAACACGCTGACCGCGTTATTGCTGAGCACGGTCCGGTTGGCAATGCGGCCGATGGATTTCGTCTCAGACACGGCGATGGTATGACCGTCGCGGCTATTCACGTCATGCATGACGTAAAGGTCCGAACTGCCATCGCCGACATAGATAACTCGGTCTGGGCTTATCTGGAGCTTGAGCTCCAGCTCCTGCAGAACGGCAACCTTGCCGTAGCCTGCGGGAACGCGGAGGACCGAACAAATCTCACCCGTTTCAGGATCAAACTCGAATTCGGTAGCGTACACGTTCTCCGGAGGAACGATGCCTTCGAGCGCCGAGCACACGACTTCTCTCGGCCCGGCTGAAATCACGAAGAACTGGAAACGGTTTCCGCCCAAGCCTTCGCTCAAGATTTCGGCGAATAACTCGACATTGTCTTTAAGCCGGACGCGCTTGCCTGCTTCAAAAAGATGTTCGCTTCGGACGCTACGGAATGCAGGGTCGTGCCGCAACAGATAAGTCAGCTCGGCGCCCGGTTGAACAAGGTTCGAGCGCGAGAGACCCGTGACTTTCAGCTCGAAATCAGAAATGCCGAGCATCTCTGCCAGCGCAAAACCTGAATCGTTGAAGCTCAGCGTCTGATCGAAATCGCTGGCGACAAGGTAGTCCGTTGGTGTATCGGTTTTGGTAGTTATGATGTTCATGTAATCTCTGCCTTTATGAAGAAATGGTATCTTAGTGCGAGTTGTAATATTGTCATCATGGTTTTTCGCCTTTCGATACCAATAAATTGAAGCAACTTGCCTATTAAACTAAATAGCCTCAGCCAATTTACTTAGAAAATATTCCAAAATCTCAAATCTAGATTCAATAATTTCATTTAAACTTTATAAATATGAGTGTATTAAATCTTCAATGTGAATTAAGAGCTGAAAAAGACGGCTTAATAACAATCAATGACTTACGTATGACAAAAATTAAAAGTCTATTTGCCAATTAATATAACTCATTGTTTGTTTAGATTTTAATTTAGCTCTTAATTCGTATTTCAATAGTTATTGGTTTTTAATGGCCTGTCGACACGGTGATGCTGCCGTCAAGTCTACACGGATGTATTCAAACCGTGTCTTAATGACCGGATAAGGCTACCCCTATATGGTCGCTTTGAACTGCTGAACCGTAATTATTAAATCTTCTTTTTTTTTTCAAAGGGGGAAGTGAATAATTACCCTGAGCTTGAACTGTCTCCTGGAGGTTGGCTAGAATCTCCTGGCATTGCGAAGAAATCAACCTTAATTTTCCCAGGGATAAATCTGCTGACTTGATATTCGTATTCATCCGGGAAAGCTTCAAGACCTCACCCGTCAAATCCATGAATCGTTCGTATGCAGTTGCTGCATTATTCAGGGCTTCACTGTCACTTGGGTCGGCGATGCTACGAAGAGATCCAAGCGCTTTCCTGGCTGATTCATCATAAGACTTGATGCTTTGCTCAATTTTATCCATTTCTTGATCGTCCGCCTCTTCAATATGAGGCTTGTGGAGAGCAAATACTTTCAGGCTGGCAGTGAGTGCTTCATACGAGAGCATGACTGCCTCATTACACTGGCTGCCGTGCGTGTTCCGGTGGATGAGGCGGTTCAAGCTCTCTTCAAAATACTCCAATTCTTGGGCACATTGCGTCGCGGAGATCTTTTGGGCCTTGAGATTGGTGTTTTGAATTGCAAGATCCAGAATGGTTTCATCTAATTTTCTATATTGTGACCAGCATGAATTGAATTCATTTATCATCTCAGTCTCTCGTGGGAATTTCTCCTGATGGATGATGGATTCGATTTCCTTCCGGTTGCTTTCTACGCCATTGGCAGCCTGGCGAGCTTGGGCGGCAAAATCTTCTGATGCCTCATCGGTAATGGCTAGAACGGCGTTCTTCTCGGCCTCAATGGCTTCGAGAAGATGAATCCTCATCGTTGATAGTAGATCAATCTTGATAAACTTCTTCTCGAATGGATTGTAACTCTCTCCATAATAGCTATATAGCGTGACTGCCCCCAAAACAACAAGAATCAGTACCCATGGCAAGTAATCATATAGTTTTCTCTTTGTCTTTTGTTCCATACTTCAGCCTCTCGCCTTAGTTTAAGTTCGCCCTAAAAATCTCTCTGCTTAGGGTGGTGGGAGCGGCTATAGCCGCTCTGGTCGAGGCTAAAGCCTCTCCCACCAAATTACCGAGATATTCGAACTTCAATGGCTCAACTGATCCAACGTCAAATTTAATGTCAGGACGTTGACCCGCGGCTCTCCCAGAAAGCCCAATTGACGGGATTCTGTGTTCGCTTCAACCAAGGCGCGAAGTTTATCCGGCTTTATATGACGAGCCTTGGCCACGCGATTGATTTGATAATCCGCCGCCGCTGGGCTGATATGCGGGTCCAGTCCGCTACCCGATGCCGTAATCAGATCAACCGGAACCGGAGCCATATTTTCAGGATCGGCTGCTTTTAACGCCTCAATACGGGCTTTAACAGCATCTACCAAGGCCGGGTTAGTCGGCCCAAGGTTCGAACCGCTGGAGGCGCCGGCATTATACGGGAAGGGTCCTGTAGCGGAAGGCCGTCCCCAAAAATGACCGGGACTGCTGAAAGGCTGTCCGATCAGACTGGAGCCAGTTGGCTTGCCGTCGTTGTCTGTCATCAGGCTACCATTTGCCTGATGTGGAAACAGAAGCTGCGCCAGACCGGTCACCACGGCCGGATAAATCACGCCCGTTAACACACTTAATAGAACAAACAAAATAATCGCCGGTTTCAAATGCTTAATCATTACCAACTCCTTTAAACCAGATTCAACGTGACCAGAAACAGGTCAATCGCCTTAATGCCGATAAATGGAACGATCAATCCACCTACACCGTAAATCAGCAAATTGCTTTGCAACAGCGTGGCGGCGCCGACCGGCCGATACCTGATACCTTTTAATGCCAGCGGAATCAGCGCCACGATGATCAGCGCATTGAAGATCACTGCCGATAAAATTGCGCTCGCAGGCGTTGCCAGCTTCATCACATTCAATACGTCAAGCACCGGATAAGTTGTTGCGAACGCGGCCGGAATAATCGCGAAATATTTAGCAACGTCATTGGCGATACTGAACGTAGTCAAGGCGCCGCGCGTCATTAGCATCTGTTTGCCGGTTTCAACAATCTCAATTAACTTGGTAGGATTCGAGTCAAGATCAACCATATTGCCGGCTTCCTTGGCCGCCTGGGTACCGCTGTTCATCGCTACCGCCACATCGGCTTGAGCCAGTGCCGGCGCATCGTTAGTGCCGTCACCGGTCATCGCGACCAAACGCCCCTCAGCCTGGTATTTCCTGATTAACTTCAGCTTCTCCTCCGGCGTAGCTTCAGCCAGAAAATCATCAACACCGGATTCGGCAGCAATCGCGGCGGCAGTCAAACGATTATCGCCGGTAATCATGATGGTCTTGATGCCCATCTGGCGCAATTCGGCAAAACGTTCCTTGATACCGCCTTTGACGATATCCTTGAGTTCGATGACGCCCAGCACGCGAGAGTCTTCAGCAACCACCAGCGGTGTACTGCCGCGACGCGCCACGTTATCGACCAATTTCTGAAACTCCGGCGGGAATTTGCTGCCCAGCCCGCCCAGCCTTTCAACTTGAACACGAATGGCATCGGCCGCCCCCTTGCGAATCTGCCGCCCTTCAATATTAACGCCGCTCATCCGGGTTTGCGCGCTGAAATGAACGAAAGTAGCCCCCAGAGCGTGCACATCCCGTTCTCTGAGCCCGTATCGCTGCTTTGCCAAAATCACAATACTGCGGCCTTCCGGGGTTTCGTCAGCCAGTGAAGCCAATTGCGCGGCATCGGCAAGTTCCTTATCGGATACGCCTTTAACGGGTATAAAAGCCGATGCCTGCCGGTTACCCAACGTAATCGTACCGGTCTTGTCCAGCAGCAATACGTCAATGTCGCCAGCCGCTTCCACTGCTCTGCCGGATGTAGCAATCACGTTTTTCTGCATCATCCGGCCGATACCAGCAACGCCTATCGCAGATAATAATCCGCCGATAGTCGTCGGAATCAGGCAGACCAGCAACGCCACCAGTACGGTAATCGTGATCGGTTGTCCAGCTCCTGAGGTTGCCACTGCGTACAAAGAATAGGGTAGTAAGGTAACGGTAGCCATCAGAAATATCAAAGTTAGCGCCACCAGCAGAATGGTCAAGGCAATTTCATTGGGCGTCTTCTGGCGCTTGGCGCTTTCAACCATGGCGATCATGCGGTCCAGGAAGGCTTCGCCCGGATTGACGCTGATGCGCACGACCAGCCAGTCCGAAAGCACTCGGGTGCCGCCGGTCACAGAACTAAAGTCACCGCCGGATTCGCGGATGACCGGTGCGCTTTCACCGGTGATGGCGCTTTCGTCCACCGAGGCTACGCCCTCGATGACGTCGCCATCGCCGGGGATAAAATCACCGGCCTCGATCAGCACGACATCGCCGCGCCGCAGGCTTGATCCTGCCACTTTCGAGTAATTGGAGCCGTAGCGCGGTTCATCCAGCTTTTTCGCGGCGATGTCGCGTTTGGCGCTGCGCAGAAAAGCCGCCTGCGCCTTGCTGCGTCCCTCGGCGACCGCCTCGGCAAAATTGGCGAATAATACAGTGAACCACAACCAAAGCGCCACGGCAAAAATGAATCCGGCCGGCGCCTCGCCTTCACCAGTCACGGCCTGTATCCAAAGAATAGTCGTCAGGAGGCTGCCGATATAAACGACAAACATCACCGGATTTTTCCATTGCTGCCTGGGTGTCAGCTTGCGGAAGGAATCAACTACGGCTTCTTGTAAAATTTGCGAATTAATTAAAGATATTGAAACTGATTTCTTGCTCATAAGATTCTCCAATCGGGTCGCTTAGCGGGCGCCCATCATCTGCAGGTGTTCCACCACGGGTCCCAAGGCCAGAGCCGGGATGAACGTGAGTGCACCAACCATCAGTACGGTGCCGATCAGCAACGCCACGAACAGTGGGGTATGGGTCGGCAAGGTGCCAAGGCCGACAGGTACGATCTTCTTCGCGGCCAGGGAACCTGCGATAGCGAGTACCGGAACGGCCAGCCAATAGCGCGAGAACAGCATCGCCAACCCCAACAGGGTGTTATAGAAGGGCGTATTCGCCGAGAGTCCGCCAAACGCGCTGCCGTTGTTGTTACCTGCCGACGAGAACGCATAAAGCACTTCACTGAAACCGTGCGCGCCGGGATTGAAGACGGAAGTCTTGCCGACATCGACCATGACTGCGAGCGCAGTACCGCCCAATACGACCAGCGGTGGAATCAGGATAGCGATTGCGGCCATTTTCATCTCGTAGGCTTCGATTTTTTTACCCAGATATTCGGGCGTGCGGCCTATCATCAAGCCGGACACAAACACCGCGACGATCGCAAACATGAGCATGCCGTAAAGTCCCGAGCCGACGCCGCCGTAGATCACCTCGCCCAACTGCATCAGCCACATCGGAATCATGCCGCCGATTGGCGTGAAGGAGTCGTGCATGGAGTTCACCGAGCCATTGGACGCCGCCGTCGTAGCAACTGCCCACAGCGCGGAGTTGGTAATTCCGAATCGGGTCTCCTTGCCTTCCATGTTGCCGCCGGACTGGTTGACGTTTGCCGATTGGTCGACATTCAATGCAATCAGAGCCGGGTTACCGTTTTGCTCCGGCGGTACCGTAACAAAAATCAGCGCAACCAACACCAGCGTCATCGCCGCCAGAATCGCCCAGCCTTGCCGGGTGTCGCCCACCATCATGCCAAAGGTGTAGCACAGCGCGCCGGGGATAAGCAGTATCGACAGCATTTCAAGGAAATTGCTTAATGGCGTCGGATTTTCTAAGGGATGTGCGGAATTGACATTGAAAAAACCGCCGCCGTTGGTACCCAGTTGCTTGATGGCGACCTGCGAAGCAGCAGGTCCTACCGCCACGATTTGCTCTTTGGCTTCGACCGGCTCCATGACCGGCTTACCAGCGGCATCTTGCAACGCCTGGCCGTCTGCGCCCAGTTTAGGCTGTTCATAAGTAACTTTTTCGACTAGCGGTACAGTTTGGTAGGGACTGAAAGTCTGCACCACGCCCTGTCCTACCAGTACTAGAGCCAGGATCAGCGACAGCGGCAACAGTATATACAGTGTGCTACGGGTGAGGTCCACCCAGAAATTGCCAATGGTATCCGCATTGCGCCGGGTAAATCCGCGGATCAATGCGACCAGCACCGCCATGCCGGTTGCGGCAGAAACAAAGTTCTGCACAGTCAGCCCCAGCATTTGGGTCAGATAACTCATCGTTGTTTCGCCGCCATAGCCCTGCCAATTGGTGTTGGTAGCAAAACTGGCCGCTGTGTTGAATGATGAGTCCGGACTGACGCCGGGCAGATTCTGCGGATTAAAAGGCAAATAGGCTTGCAGGCGCTGCAATGCGAAAACCGCCAGCGCACCCAACAGATTAAATACCAGAAAACCGACGGCGTAATCGGTCCAGCGCATCTCCTTTTCCGGATTCACGCCGCTCAGGCGATAAATCAATCTTTCGACCGGAGCCAATAAGCGGTTCAAACCTACCGGTTCACCCTCATAGACTCTGGCCATATACCAGCCTAGCGGTTTAGCCAGTGTTAGTAGGGTAACTACATAAAACGCAATTTGAAAAAAACTGTTACTTGTCATCAGAATTTCTCCGGATAAAATAACGCGGCAATCAAATAAATGAAAATCGCCAGCGCAAGCACGCCACTTAACAGATAAACCCAGCTCATGACTGCCCCCTTAATTTTTCACAGGCATAAACCAGTGCAACGGTGACGGCAAAAAAAGCAAGCGTCAATAGAAGATAAACACTATCCATAAAACCACCTTATATAAAATGACTAAAGCCAATCGCTGATATCAGAATCTACGTCAAAAACAACAATAAACAGTCTACTCGGGAAAGGTGTAAAAAAACTGTAAAAATTAAAGCCGGCTATATAAAGAAATAGTAAATATTAAGGGTTCTGTCGCGACTATTCACAGGCCTTAATCCGCACCTATTTGCAAAGTTAGCAGGCAAAAGCCATAAATTGCTTATAAGGCGGTATGTGTTTTCCTCGGAAAAATATCAAAAATAAACATCCACTGTCAGCTTTGAGTGCGTGGCTGGCGGGCTCTTTTGGCCGATAGCGGATAATGTATAGTTTGAGATATTGTCAGCAATGGGCTGAATCATAAATTAACAATGCAAAGTTAAATCCAAACTTTTACAAATTATCAGAGTTATAATTTATTTTCTTTTCCGTTGCCTAGCCTTTGGGGGGACTGTCCTGTTTCTGATGGCTAAAATTCGTACCTGCAAATTATGCGATTTTTATCGAAATACTATTGGGATTTTCTAGCCCTCATTGCGGGTATTTTGTTCACACTGGCATTTGCTCCGTTTGATTATGACTATCTGGCGCTCGTAGCGCTGATTATCTTGTTTGTTTCCTGGCAAAATATCTCAGCCGGACGGGCGCTGTTGAGAGGGTATCTATTTGGTTTAGGCTCATTCGGCTTGGGCGTGTCCTGGGTCTATATCAGCATCCATGATTTTGGCAAAGCCAATATACTCAGTTCCGGTCTATTAACGAGTTTATTTGTTGGCTTTTGGGCCTTGTTTCCGGCCTTGGCAAGTTATCTTTCTGTAAAGTTACTGCCGATAAACAGAGGGCTCATCTCAATGACGGTCATACCCGTTGTTTGGCTATTGATCGAATACTTACGCGGCTATCTGGTGCTTAACGGTTTTCCCTGGCTGCAAATCGCCTACTCGCAGCTGGAAACCCCTTTGGCGGGCTACATTCCTGTAGTGGGTGTATATGGCACTGGTTTTTTAGCGGCTTTGACCGCCTCTGTTATCGTGTTTATTTTTCAAACCAGGAAACACGGGCTGTTATTGACTTTTACCCTTACTGCAATATGGACTGCTGGCAGCATCTTGCAGACGATAAAATGGACAGAAGCGATAGGCGAACCCGTCCGCGTCACATTGATTCAAGGCAATATAACGCAGGATCAAAAGTGGCTGCCGGAAAACAGGCTCAATACCTTGTTGCTCTATAAAAAAATGACCGAACAGCATTGGGATTCCGATGTCATTGTTTGGCCTGAAACATCAATTCCAGCTTATTTATCCGAAGTCAACGAGTGGTTTTTATTGCCCTTAAGTGAAACTGCTCGGCAACATCATTCGGATTTAATTGTCAGCCTTCCGGTGCATGGAAACTCGGAGGATGAAAAATTCAATGCCGTTATGACACTGGGAAAAGAAACACGCATGTATCGGAAAAATCATTTATTGCCGTTTGGCGAATATATGCCCTGGCAACCTATGTCCGGTTTTATATTAAACACGCTGGCGATAAAATTGGGCAATTTTAAGTCTGGCGGTATCGCTCAACCGTTGCTGAAAGCGGGAGGTTATCCCTTTATAACGTCCATTTGTTATGAAGATGCTTTTGGTAGCGAAGCCATTCGAGGCTTGCCGGATGCGGCTTACCTGGTTAATGTCACGAATGACGGCTGGTTCGGAAATTCAATAGAGCCTCACCAGCATCTGCAAATTGCCAGAATGCGGGCCATTGAAACAGGACGGTTTTTATTGCGATCCACCAATACGGGAGCAACCGCCATTGTTGCACCTGATGGCAAAATTATCAGCCAGGCGCCTTTATTCAAAGCCACAACGCTGAACGGAACGATAACGCCAATGGCTGGAATGACGCCTTATGCACGATTGGGCGATACGCCGATTATTTATAGTATGCTGATATTGCTTTTTGTTATGGTTGTTTTTGGTAGAAGGCTAAAGGTTAAAGGCTAAAAACAACCTGCACCTTATGCCTTATCCTTTTATTTCATCCCGCCGGAAAACAAGCGATACGCCGGATTATCTGTTTCTTCGCTGTAGGAGAAATCCAGCTCATCAAGACAGTGTTGAAATGCCTGTTTTTATATTTCAGGT